>JBBAPL010000003.1:0-90288 GCA_040400895.1 Aquabacterium sp. | reverse complement strand
GGTGCAGGTCGGCACCCAAGCCAGCGGCCTGGCAGCCGGCGAGCAGCCGCTCGGTGGCCACGGCGCGCGGCAGGCCGTGCAGGTCGGCATGGAAGCGCAGGTTGCGCACCACGCTCAGGTCCAGGTCGAGCGACATGGCCTGGAACACCACGCCGATGTGGCGCAGCGCCGCCACCGCGCTGCCGCGCAGGTTGTGGCCGTCCACCAGGGCAGCGCCGGCATCGGCGGCAAACAGGCCGGTCAGCACCTGGAACAGCGTGCTCTTGCCCGCACCGTTGGGCCCCAGCAAGGCCGCAAAGCAGCCCGGCTGCAGGCGCAACGACAGGCCGTCCAGCGCAGCACGGGCGCCGTAGCGCTTGGTGAGCTGGTCGATCTGCAGGCGCGGGCCGGCGGGGGGGGTGGCAGAGGCGGTCATCGGGCTGCGGTTGTAGCCGCTGTGCTCGTGTCTGCCCATCTGCGGAATGCCCTTGCTTGTGGGCCGGCCAGCCCCGCGGAACTGGGCCGATGCGGGCGTGGCCGACGCGATGGCCCGGCCCTGCCCGCACTGCGTGGCGTGCCTTGGCCGGTTCGACCGGTGGCGCCGCACATCGCGACCTTGCTGCCGGCGTTGATGATCTGCGCGTGGCGCATCTCCATGACCGGCACTTCACCGCTGCGGCGCGCGCCCACGCTGCCATCAAACGCCGGATGGAACGGCCCTGCCATGCTGCTACCTCCTGGGCCGCCCCGGGGGGCGGCTTGTCTCCGTGGGCCGACGCTGGTGGCGACTTGGCGCCTGCTGTCACCCTGGGCGGCAGCTTGGCAGTTGCCTGCAGACCAGGCGCCGGTGTGCCGTTCGCAAGAGCCGGGCCGTGGTGCAGTGTTTCAAGATCGCACAATGGTCGGCTGTGGCAGGTCGGATGGTACTGCCGGGAGGCTGAACCGTTCGAGGTCTCAGCGACCCCGTCGGGCATGGCCCGAGTCGGGGTCGATGCCGCTGACCGGACATGCGCCTGCGCTGCAGGCCGCGGGTCAGCCGTTGCTGATCGCCCGCACCTCTTCAATCGACGTCAGACCGGCCAGCACCTTCAGGATGCCGTCCTGGCGCAGGGTGCGCATGCCTTCCATCATGGCGGCTTGCTGCAGCTGCTCGGCCCGGGCGCTGGTCTGGATCAGGTGGCGCAGCTCGCGGCTGACCACCAGCAGCTCATGCAGGCCCACGCGACCACCGTAGCCGCTGTTGTCGCACTGGCGGCAGCCGGGCGCGTGGTGGTGCAGCAGTTGGCCATTGACACCGAAGCGCTCGGTCCATTCGGCCACCAGGCTGTCGCCATCGGGGCGCTGGCTGGCGTCGGGGTAGCTGAACAGGTAGCCTTCCACCAGGCCCTGCAGGTCTTCGGCGGTGGCCGCTCGGGTGGTCACGCAGTGCTTGCACAGCCGGCGCACCAGGCGCTGGGCCAGCACCGCCAGCAGGCTGTCGGCAAAGCTGAACGGGTCCATGCCCATGTCCAGCAGCCGGGTCACGGTCTCGGGTGCGCTGTTGGTGTGCAGGGTGCTCATCACCAGGTGGCCGGTCAGGCTGGCTTCCACCGCCATGCCGGCGGTCTCGGCGTCGCGGATCTCGCCCACCATCACCACGTCAGGGTCGGCCCGCAGGAAGGCGCGCAGCGCCTTGGCGAAGGTCCAGTCGATCCTCGGGTTCACCTGCACCTGGCGCAGGCCGGGCTGGGTGATTTCCACCGGGTCCTCGGCCGTCCAGATCTTGCGCTCGGGCGTGTTGATGTGGCCCAGCGCGGCGTGCAGCGTGGTCGTCTTGCCGCTGCCGGTGGGGCCCACGCACAACACCATGCCGTAAGGCCGCTCGATCGCCGCCTTCAGCTTCTGCAGGGTGTCGGGCTGCATGCCCATGCCCTCCAGCGGCAGGGTCTTGGCGCTGGCCAGCAGGCGCATCACCACGTCTTCCAGGCCGTTGGCCGTGGGGATGGTGGCCACCCGCAGTTCCAGTTTCTGGCCCTGGGACCAGCGGCTGAAGTTGATCTTGCCGTCCTGCGGCTTGCGGCGCTCGCTGATGTCGAGGTCGCACATGATCTTGATGCGCGCCACCAGCGCGCTGCGGTAGGTGTGCGGCAGCTCGATGTAGGGCTTGAGGACCCCGTCGCGCCGGAAGCGCACCTGCACCTTCTGCGTGCCGGGCTGGCACTCGATGTGGATGTCGGACACGCCGCCCTGCTTCGCATCCAGGATCATGGTGTTGATCAGCCGCACCAGCGAGTTGTCGCTCTGCTCGATCTGCGCTTCCTCGTCGCGGGTGCCGGGGGCCTGCTCCTGCTCGAGGCTGGCCAGCAGCTTGTTGGCGTTGTCGCCGCTGTCCAGGTCCAGGTTGAAGGCGGCCGACAGATCGGCCGACGGTTCGATGCTGTCCCTGCCCAGGCGCAGGTACACCCGGTCGATGGCGGTGGCCAGGGTGCCCGAGCGGGCCAGCACCGGCAGCACCTTGCACTGGGCGCTGAATTCGATCTCGTCGATGGCCACCCGGGCCGACGGGTCCTCCAGCGCCACCACCAGCCGGCCGGCGCGCATCATCAGCGGCAGCGCGTTCAGGCGGCGCGCAGCGGCCAGCGGCAGGCGCAGCGCGGCCTCGTTTTCCACCGGGAAGGCGCCCACGTCGACGATGGGGTAGCCCATCTTGCGCGACAGCGCGGTCTGCAGGTCGGCGCGGGTCACGTCGCCGCGGCTCACCAGCAGCTCACCCAGCGGCAGGCGCCGGTCGGCCGACTGCAGCCGCAGCGCTTCGGCCAGCTGCGGCTCGGTGATGAAGCCCAGGCCCACCAGGGCCTCGCCAATGCGCACCATCGGCATCCTGGCCTGCTGGTCGATGGCCTTGGCCAGTTGCTCGGCGTTGGCGATCTGCACGCCGCTGAGCATGTCGCCCACCGACTGCGGCCTGGTCGCCCGTGCGCTCGGCAGTTCGTCCAGCGACATGCGCGCGGTGTCCTGGTCGTCGTCGGCAGGCGGTGGGGGGCTGGCCGGAGCAGCCTGCACCGACACCAGCATCGGCCGCGGGTAGAGGCTGCGCAGCAGGCGCCCGCTGGCGTCGATGGGGCTGAAGGTGAACAGGCCCAGCGGCTTGTCGATCAAGCCAACGCTGGACACGATGGTTTCGGTGCCGTCCTTGAAGCGCAGCCGGTAGGGCTGCAGCAGGTTCTGCGGCAGCAGCGGCGTGGTGGCGTCCAGGTGCGTGCCGTCCGGCGTGGGCAAGGGTTCCAGCGGGCGGGTGAGGCTCAGCCGCCGGAACTGGGTGAAGCGCAGCGTCAGCGGATGGCGGCCGGGCGTGATCAGCACCTGCACCTGGCCGGCGTCGGGGTCGAAGCCGAGCAGCTTGCCGCTGTTGATCTTGCCGTTGGGGCCTTCCAGCTCGCAGGGCTCGGGCTCGCCCAGCGCGGGTGGGGTGGCGTAGCCCACGCTGGGCGGGGCCGGCCACGCTGGCGCACCCGCCGCCAGCCGCTGCGGTGGCTGGCTGGCGGGTGGCAGAGGTGCCGCAGCCTCGGCGCCCAGGGGCACCAGCGTCAGCGGCGGCGATGACAGGTCGGACATGGCGGTTCCTAGCGCGATCGGCTGCCCCACGCCGCCGGGGCCACGGCAGCGTGTCAGCCAATGCATGCTAGGGGGCGGTGCCGGCGCACATCGGCGGAACAGGCCGGTGTTTGCCTGCCAGCCACAGCCAACTACATGGCAACAGACACCGCAGTCCCCAACCCGAAGGCGGTGGCGAAGGCGCCGAGCAGCGCCACGTCGCGCCGCTCGTTGCCAAGCCGCCAGGCGTGCACGGTGATGCCGACCAGGGTCAGGCTGAGCACGGCGAGAATGGTGGTGGTGGTGTCCATGGTGTCTGCGTGAGGTTGAAAGCGCCGGATGCATCACCGATGCTGCCCATGCGGTCCAGCGAGCAGAATCGAAACGACTGTTCGTCATTTCCGGACAGACACGACCGATCGAACGCACCCGCCCACCACCATGCAGCCCACTGACGCCACAGTCGACGACCAGCCCGCCCAAGCCTGTGCGCCCCAAGCAGATCCCATCTGCGGCGCGGCGTTTCCGCCGCTCACCAAGGCGATTGCCAGTCTGGCGATGGCGGCGGTCGTGGCCAGCGGGGTGCGCGCGGCCGACCAGGCTGGCTGGCCGAGCATCACGGTGCCGGAGCTCCGCTGGTTGCTGGTGCCGTGGCTGGTGGTGCGGGCCGGTGGTGGCATCACCACCTTCCATGCCGGCAGCCCGGCCCTGGTGTCGGCGTTCAGGCGCCTGGCCCGCGGCCAGGACTGACGGGCTTCCGGCCTACATGCGCGCCGGCAGCGCGGTGACGATGCCAGGGAAGAGCCAGATCAACGCCACCGCCAGCACCATCAGGAAGAAGAACGGCAGCGTGACCTTGGCCAGCCAGCCGATCTCGCGCTTGGTCATACCCTGCAGCACGAACAGGTTGAAGCCCACCGGCGGCGTGATCTGCGCCATCTCGACGACCAGCACGATGAAGATGCCGAACCAGATCAGGTCGATGCCGGCCTTCTGCACCGTGGGCAGGATCACGCCCATGGTCAGCACCACCATGCTGATGCCGTCGAGGAAGCAGCCCAGCACGATGTAGAACACCATCAGCACCGCCAGCAGGCCCACCGGCGCCAGGTTCTGGCTGCCGATCCATTCGGCCAGGTGGCGCGGCAGGCCGATGTAGCCCATGGCCAGCGTCAGGAAGCTGGCGCCGGCCAGGATCAGCGCGATCATGCAGTACAGCCGCGTGCCGCCCATCAGCGACTCTTTGAAGGTGGCCCAGCTCAGCGACCCCTGCAGCGCCGACAGCACCAGCGACCCCAGCACGCCCACCCCGGCGGCCTCGGTGGCGGTGGCCACGCCGGTGTAGATGCTGCCCAGCACGGCGGCGATCAGCAGCACCACCGGGATCAGGTGGCGGCTCTCGCGCAGCTTCTGCAGAAAGGTCATCGGCGCATCGGCCGGCGGCACACGCCCCGGGTTGAGCAGGGCCCACACCACCAGGTAGCCCGAGAACAGACTGGCCAGCAGCAGGCCCGGCAGGACGCCGGCCATGAACAGCTTGGCGATCGACACATCGGCCGACACGCCGTAGACGATCATGATGATTGACGGCGGGATCAGCAGGCCCAGGGTGCCCGCGCCGGCCAGTGAGCCGATCGAAATGTCATCCGGGTAGCCACGGCGTTTCAGCTCGGGCAGCGTCATCTTGCCGATGGTGGCGCAGGTGGCGGCGCTGCTGCCCGAGACCGCGGCAAAGATGGTGCAGCCGATCACGTTGGTGTGCAGCAGCCGCCCGGGCAGCGCCTGCACCCAGGGCGCCAGGCCGCGGAACATGTCGTTGCTCAGCCGGGTGCGGAACAGGATCTCGCCCATCCAGATGAACAGTGGCAACGCGGTCAATGTCCAGCTGCTGCTGGACCCCCAGATGGTGACAGCCATCGCATCGCCCGCGGGGCGGCTGGAAAACAGCTGCATGCCGATCCAGGCCACGCCCGACAGCGTGAGGCCGATCCACACGCCGCTGGCCAGGATGGCGAACAGCGCCCCGATCAGCAGCACCGTGATGGCCAGGTCATTCATTGCGCAGCATCTCCGCGCTGTCGGGCAGTGCACGTTGGCCCCGCCACTCCAGCACCAGTTCGTCGAGGAAGGCGATCAGCAGCACCAGCGTGCCGATGGCCATGCCCAGTTGCGGCAGCCACAGCGGCGTGGCGTCGTTGCCGGTGGAGATGTCGTTGAACGCATGGCTCTGCCAGACCAGCCGGGCGCTGTAGAACGCCAGCAACCCGGCCAGGCTGCTGGCGGCGGCCAGGGCCCACAGCTCCAGCCAGCGCCGCGCGCCGCCCCGCAGGTGGCTGAGCAGCAGCGTCACCCGGATGTGCTCACCTCGCTTGAGGGTGTGCGCCAGCGCCAGGAAGCCGGCCGCCGCCATCAGGTAGCCGGCGTAGGCGTCGGTGCCGGGCAGATGGAAGTGCAGGGATCGGCCTGCGATGCCCAGCATCACCATGCACAGCAGCAGCACCATGCAAAGCGCGGCCAGGGCGGCCGCGCCGTCGTACAGGGCATCCAGGGCGCGTCTCATGCTGCGTGGCGCGCCGTCACTTCAGGAAGGCGTCGACCAGGGCCTTGCCTTCGGGGCCGGCCTTGTCCAGCCATTCCTTGAGCATGGTGTCGCCCACCTTCTTCATGTCGGCCTTGAGCTGTGCCGACGGCGCCACGATGGCCATGCCGTTCTTCTTCAGCAGGTCGAGGTATTCGGTGTTCTTGGCCTGGCTGGTGGCCCAACCGCGGGTCTCGGCGTCGGCGCCGGCCTTCAGCAGGGCGGCCTTGGCCGGCGCATCCAGCGCGTCGAATGCCGCCTTGTTGACGATGACCGCGTTCTTGGGCAGCCAGGCCTGGGTGTCCATGTAGAACTTCAGGTGCTCGTAGGTCTTGGTGTCGAAGCCGGTGGCGCCGCTGGACATGTAGCTCTCGACCACGCCGGTGGCCATGGCCTGGCTCAGTTCGGCCGCCTGCACGGTGACGGGCTGGGCGCCCACCAGCTCGGCGATGCGGCCGGTGCTGGGGCTGTAGGCACGCCACTTCACGCCCTTCAGGTCGGCGCCGCTGTTGATCGCCTTCTTGGCGAAGATGCCCTGCGGCGGCCAGGCGATGGCGTACAGCAACATCATGCCCTGCTCGCCCAGTTTCTTCTCGAGCAGCGGCTTCTGCACCTTGTAGAGCTTCACCGCCTCGTCGTAGCTGTCGGCCAGGAAGGGCAGGCCGTCGGCTGCGTAGATCGGCCATTCGTTGCTGAAGTTGGCCAGCAGGATCTCGCCGATCTGCGCCTGGCCGCCCTGCACCGCACGCTTGATCTCGGGCGCCTTGAACAGCGCCGCGTTGGCATGCACCGTGATCTTGAGCTTGCCGCCGGTGGCCTTGTCGACATCGTTGGCGAACTGCACCAGGTTTTCGGTGTGGAAGTTGCTGGCGCTGTAGGCGGCCGGCAGGTCCCACTTGGTCTGGGCCTGGGCGGTGCCGGCCAGCAAGCCGGCGAAACAGGCCAGGGCGATCAGTTGGCGACGGGCGTTCATCGTGTGGGCTCCTGCAGTGGTGGGGCGGTGGGGTGATGGAGGCAGAGCATATCGGCAAGACTGCGTTCATGCGCCGTGCCAGGCCCCGGGGATACTCTCAGGCGATTGCAAGCCGAGGCGCCCTTGATGCACGACACCACCGATCTCCGCTGGCAATTCTGGATCGACCGCGGCGGCACCTTCACCGACATCATCGGCCGCCGGCCCGATGGCAGCCTGGTCACGGCCAAGCTGCTGAGCGACAACCCCGAGCACTACGCCGACGCGGCGGTGGAAGGCATGCGCCGCCTGCTTAGGCTGGCCGCTGGCCAGGCCATCACGCCCGACCGGGTGGCCAGCGTGAAGATGGGCACCACCGTGGCCACCAATGCCCTGCTCGAGCGCAAGGGCGACCGCACCGCGTTGGTGATCACGCGCGGTTTCGGTGACGCGCTGCGCATCGCCTACCAGAACCGCCCACGGCTGTTCGACCGCCACATCGTGCTGCCCACGCTGCTGTACGAGTCGGTGGTGGAAGCCGACGAGCGGCTCGACGCCCAGGGTGGGGTGCTGCAGCCGCTGGATGCGCCGACCCTGCGCGCCGCGCTGCAGCCGGTGTTCGACGCCGGCGTGCGGGCCTGTGCCATCGTGCTGCTGCACGGCTGGCGCAACCCGGCGCATGAACTGCAAGCCGCCGCCGTGGCGCGCGCCATCGGCTTCACCCAGGTCAGCATCTCGCACCAGGTCAGCCCGCTGATCAAGCTGGTGCCGCGCGGCGACACCACCGTGGTCGATGCCTACCTCAGCCCCATCCTGCAGCGCTACGTGGACCGCGTGGCCAGCCAGATGCCGGGCGTGCCGCTGTACTTCATGCAGAGCTCGGGCGGGCTGACCGAGGCGCACCGCTTCCAGGGCAAGGACGCCATCCTGAGCGGCCCCGCCGGCGGCATCGTCGGCATGGTCCGCACGGCGCTCGCGGCCGGCCATGGCAAGGTGATCGGCTTCGACATGGGCGGCACCAGCACCGACGTGAGCCACTACGCCGGCGAGTTCGAGCGCGCCTTCGACACGCAAGTGGCCGGCGTGCGCATGCGCGCGCCGATGATGGCCATCCACACCGTGGCCGCCGGTGGTGGGTCGATCATCACCTTCGACGGCGCCCGCCTGCGGGTGGGGCCCGAGTCGGCCTGCGCCAACCCCGGCCCCGCCGCCTACCGCCGCGGCGGCCCGCTGGCGGTGACCGACGCCAACGTGCTGCTGGGCCGGCTGCAGCCAGCGCACTTTCCGGCGGTGTTCGGCACCGATGGCCAGCAGCCGCTGGACGGCGATGTGGTGCGCCAGCACTTCGACGCCCTGGCCGCGCGCATCGCCCAGGCCACCGGCACGCCCACCACCGCCGAGGCGGTGGCCGCCGGCGCGCTGCAGATCGCCGTGGCCAGCATGGCCAATGCGATCAAGCGCATCTCGGTGGCACGCGGCTACGACGTGACCGGCTACACCCTGCAGTGCTTTGGTGGCGCCGGCGGCCAGCATGCCTGCGCGGTGGCCGACGCACTGGGCATGCAGCAGGTGCTGATCCACCCGCTGGCCGGCGTGCTGTCGGCCTACGGCATGGGCCTGGCCGACCAGATCGCGATGCGCGAGGCGTCGGTGGAGTTGCCGCTGGACGACACCGGCCTGCAGGCCGCCCGCCAGCGCCTGGCCACGCTGACCGACGCTGCCGTGACCGAGGTGCAGGCCCAGGGTGTGCCCACCGAGCGCATCCGCCCGGTGCAGCGCCTGCTGCTGCGTTACCAGGGCACCGACACCGCGCTGCCGGTGACCGTGCAGCCCGACAGCGGTATCGCCAGTCTGGTGGCGGGCTTCGAGGCGGGTTACCGCCAGCGCTTCGCCTTTTTGATGCCCGGCCGCGCGCTGGTGATCGAGGCGGCGTCGGTCGAGGCCATCGGCGCGGCCGAGCCCATGGCCGACGCCGTGGCCACGGTGGCCGCCGCAGCCGGTGACGCCACGCCGCTGGCCACCGTGCGCATGCACGGCGCGCTGGACGACGGCAGCGCCGATGCCTGGCGCGATGCCGGGCTGTACCAGCGCGCGGCCCTGGCGCCTGGCGCCCGCGTGCTCGGCCCGGCCGTCATCGCCGAAGCCAATGCCACCACCGTGGTCGAGCCTGGCTGGGCCGCCACCACCACCGTGCGCGGCGACCTGCTGCTGCAGCGGGTGCAGCCGCGGCGGCAGCGCCACGCCGCCGGCACCCAGGCCGACCCGGTGATGCTGGAGGTGTTCAACAACCTGTTCATGAACATCGCCGAGCAGATGGGCCTGCGGCTGCAGAACACCGCGCACTCGGTCAACATCAAGGAGCGGCTGGACTTCAGCTGCGCGCTGTTCAGCGCCGACGGCGCGTTGATCGCCAACGCGCCGCACATGCCGGTGCACCTGGGCAGCATGAGTGAGTCGATCAAGACGGTGATCGCCCGCAACCCCGGCATGCAGCCGGGTGACGTGTACGTGCTGAACGACCCGTACCACGGCGGTACGCACCTGCCGGATGTGACAGTCGTCACCCCCGTCTACCTGGATGAGGCGGCGGCGCGTCCGCAGTTCTACGTCGCCAGCCGCGGCCACCATGCCGACATCGGCGGTCGTACGCCGGGGTCGGTGCCGCCGTTCAGCAAGTCCATCGACGAGGAAGGCGTGCTGATCGACAACCAGTTGCTGGTGCGCGGCGGTCACCTGCTGGAGACCGAACTGCGCACCCTGCTGGCCAGCGGCCCCTGGCCGGCGCGCAACCCCGACCAGACCGTGGCCGACCTGCGCGCCCAGATTGCCGCCAACCAGAAGGGCGTGCAGGAACTGCAAGCCATGGTGGCGCAGTGGGGCGAAGCGACCGTGGCGGCCTACATGCAGCATGTGCAGGACAACGCCGAGGAGTCGGTGCGCCGCGTGATCACGGCCTTGAAGAACGGCCAGTTCACGCTGCCGATGGACAACGGCGCGCAGATCCAGGTCAAGCTCACCGTCGACACCGCCCGGCGTGAAGCCATCCTCGACTTCACCGGCACCAGCGCGCAGACGCCCGACAACTTCAACGCCCCCAGGGCGGTGACGATGGCGGCGGTGCTGTATGTCTTCCGCAGCCTGGTCGACGACGACATCCCGCTGAATGCCGGCTGCCTGAGACCGCTGCAGGTGATCGTGCCCGACGGCTGCCTGTTGAACCCGCGCCCGCCGGCCGCGGTGGTGGCGGGCAATGTGGAGACGTCCTCCTGCGTGACCAATGCGCTGCTCGGCGCGCTGGGCGTGATGGCGGCCAGCCCCTGCACGATGAACAACTTCACCTTCGGCAATGACCGCCACCAGTACTACGAGACGATCTCGGGCGGGTCGGGCGCCGGGCCGGGCTTTCACGGCACCAGCGTCGTGCAGACCCACATGACCAACAGCCGCCTCACCGACCCCGAGGTGCTGGAACTGCGCTTCCCGGTGCGGCTGGACAGCTACGCCATCCGCCGTGGTTCCGGTGGCGCCGGCCGCTGGCATGGCGGCGACGGCGGCGTGCGCCGGGTTCGGTTTCTAGAGGCGATGACCGCCTCCATCCTCAGCAACGGCCGCCACCACGGCGCCTTTGGCGGTGCAGGTGGCCAGGCCGGTGCGCCCGGCATCAACCGGGTGGAGCGGGCCGACGGCACGGTGGAGGCGCTGGGCTACATCGGTTCGGTGATGATGCAGCCAGGGGATGTGTTCGTGGTCGAGACGCCGGGTGGCGGCGGGTGGGGGCAGGCATGAGCGTGCAGCGCATGTTGATGACGGGCTTCGAGCCCTTCGGTGGCGAGACCATCAACCCGTCGTGGGACGTGGCGCAGGCGCTGCATGGGCAGCAGCGCGGCGGGGCGCAGATCACTGCCTTGCAGCTTCCCTGTGTGTTCGCTGAATCGCTGCCAGCGCTGCGCGCGGCCATCCGCCGCCACCGGCCGCAGGTGGTGCTGTGCCTGGGCCTGGCCGGCAGCCGCTCAGCCATCAGCCTGGAGCGGGTGGCCGTCAACCTCTGTGACGCGCGCATCGCCGACAACGCCGGCGCCATGCCGGCCGGCTCGCCGGTGGTGCCGGGCGGCCCGGCGGCCTACTTCACCCGGTTGCCGGTGAAGGCACTGGTGCAGCGGCTGCAGGACGCGGGCCTGCCGGCCGAGCTGTCACTCAGCGCCGGCAGCTTCGTCTGCAACCAGGTGATGTATGGTCTGCTGCATGCGCTGCGGCGGCAACCCGGTGTGCTGGCGGGCTTCATCCACCTGCCGCCGCTGCCCGAGCAGGCCGCCGCCCATCCCGGCAGCCGGCCGTTGGCGCTGGCCGATCAGGTGCGTGGGTTGGAGTTGGTGGTCGATGCGCTGGTGCAGGGCGTCGAGGAACTGCAGGTGCCAGGCGGGCAGACCGACTGACCCGCCCGGATCAGTCTTCTTCACGGTACTGCCGCCAGCGGTGCATCGCCTGCTGCATCAGCCGCTGCTGATCACGGAAGCGCCGGCAGCCGCCGCAGGCCAGCCAGTGCAGGCGCAGCGACAGGGCCTCCAGCCCGCCCAGCGGCCGGTCCTGGCTTTCCAGCACCAGGCGGGTGACGTCCTGGCAGGTGCGGCGGATCTTCATGGCGGGTCGTGCGCAGTCGGGTCGTGATCAAGCGGGTTTGGCAGGGGCGGTGTCGAACCAGCGCTGCTGCAGGCATTCACGCAGGCGCAGGCGGGCACGGTGCAGCAGCACCCACAGGTTGGTCGCGGAGATCTGCAATTCCTTGCAGATTTCTTCGGTGCTCAGCTCCAACCATTCCCGCATCATGAACACCCGGCCTTGGGTGGGCGGCAGGTGGTCCATGCAGGCTTCCAGCACGTCGAAGAACTGGCGCTGGCCCAGGTGGGCCTCGGGACTGCCCCAGTCGCGCGGCATCTCGCGCCAGTGGCCACCCCGGTTCGCATCGAACAGGCTTTCGTCCAGATCTTCGCCGTCGTCGGTGGTCAGCACCGTGGCCTCGCGGCTGTGGCGGCGCAACTGGTCGATCACCTTGTGCTTGAGCACCCCCACCAGCCAGGTCTTGAGCTGACTGCGGCCGGCAAAGCTGTGCGGCTTCTCCAGCGCGGCCAGCAGGGTGTCGCTGACGGCGTCTTCGGCCCAGGCGTCGTTGCGCAGCTGGCTGCGGGCAAAGCGCAGCAGTTGCGGGCGCAGGGCCTCCACCTGCTTGGCGAAGTCGGCCGCGTCCAGGCTCACGCGTGTTCCCAGTCCGACGGCTGCAGCTCGATGGGCTGGCCGTGTGGCGTGCGGTCGGCGGCATGGTCCCAGGCCTGGGCGCAGCGTGCCAGCTCGCTGGCCTGGGCGGCGCCCTTGGCGGCCACCAGGGCTTCCAGCGCCGCCAGCCAGTGGTGGTAGTAGGTGTCGCCCAGGTCGGCATCGCCGGCGGCCTGGGCCGCGGCGATCTGGGCCGTCAGGGCGGCGGCCCATTCCGGCCAGGTGAACAGGCCGCGCTGGTGCAACTGCAGCACCATCGCAAAGGCCTGGGCCATCCAGGGCTCGGCGAACACCGGGGCGCTGTCGTCGCCCAGCGGCAGGCCGGGGCAGGCGTTCAAATCTGCTTTCAAGCGCCTTCTCCGGTGTCGGGCTGCAGATAGCTCTCCCAGGCGTCCACCGACACCTGCAGCCCTGCCTGGGCATCGGCTCCCCACAGGGTGGCGCCGTCGAACACCACGGTGTACAGCCACTGCGGCTGCTCGCCCAGGCCCTGGGCGTTGGTGTCGGGGAACACATGTGCGCCGTGCAGGGCCGCCACGGTGCCGCGCTTGCCCTGCGCATAGCCGGGCAGGCGGCTGTGGTGGTCGACATGCCCCGCGCGGGTGCGCACCAGGTCGCCCACCGCAAACCGCGCCGGGCCGGGTGCGGGCCGGTCGGTGGGCGAGCCCCTGGCCAGCACCGCCGGCACGGCATCGGCCAGCAGCTTGCGCGGCAGTGGCAGCGGCGGATGCAGCAGGCGGCCGGCGGCCACTTCATCGTCGCCCAGCAGGCCACGCTCGGCCATCAGCCGCTGGATGCCGGCCAGCCAGATGCGGTAATAGCTGAGCTGGGCATAGCCGGGCAGGGTTTCGCGGGCCGAGCGGCTCTGGTCGATGTTCCAGGCGCCGGTGGCGCCCATGGCCAGGGTCAGCGCCAGGGCCTTGGGCTCGAAGGCTTCGTGCCAGAACTCGCCTTCGGCCTCGGGGGTCACCGGGCCATGGCCGGGCTGGCCGCCCAGGTCGGCGTGGAATGCGTAACGGTCGCTCATGGCTGCACGCTCCTGGCCAGACCGGTGCCGATCATCGAATCACGCGTCACCAGGTCGGCCAACTGGTCTTCGGTCAGCCCGTCGCTGCCGGCCGGCTGTTGTGGGATCACCAGGTAGCGCACTTCGGCCGTGCTGTCCCAGATGCGGAACTGGGTGGAATCGGGCAGTTGCACACCGAAGTCGGCCAGCACACCGCGGGGATCCTTCACTGCCCGGCTGCGGTAGGGCGCGCTCTTGTACCAGGTGGGCGGCAGGCCCAGCACCGTCCAGGGGTAGCAGCTGCACAGGGTGCAGACCACCAGGTGGTGGGTGTCGGGCGCATTGAACACCGCCACCATGTGCTCGCCCTGCCGGCCGGTGTAGCCCAGGCTGGCGATGGCGGCGGTGGCGTCGGCCTGCAACCAGGCGGCAAAGGCTGGGTCGGCCCAGGCCTTGGCCACCACCCGGGCGCCGTTGCGCGGGCCGATCTTGGTCTGGTAGGTGTCGACCAGCAGGTCCAGCGCAGCAGGGTCGATGTAGCCCTTCTGGGTGAGCACGGTTTCCAGCGCACGCACGCGCAGGTCCATGGCGTCGAGATGGCTCATGCCATCGTCGTGGTCGTGGTCGTGGTCATGGCTCATGGCAGCACCTTCAAGACACGCCCGTCGGCGTTGTCGGTCAGCAGGTAGAGGAAGCCGTCGGGCCCCTGGCGCACATCGCGGATGCGTTCGTTCTGCGATTGCAACAGACGCTCCTGCGAAACCACCTTGTTGCCGTCGAGCGTGATGCGCACCAGCGCCTGGCCGCGCAGCGCGCCGATGACCAAGTTGCCCTTCCAGCCAGGGTAGCGGTCGCTGGTGACAAACGCCATGCCGCTGGGCGCGATGGACGTGGGCACCCAGTGGGCCAGCGGTGCCACCACGTCGGCACGCTCGGTGCCGTCGCCGATCCTGGTGCCGATGCCGTAGTTGCGGCCGTAGGTGATGACCGGCCAGCCGAAATTGCGGCCCGGCTGCACCAGGTTCAATTCGTCGCCGCCCTGCGGGCCGTGCTCGGTGGCCCACAGGTCGCCGGTGGTGGGGTGGATGGCCGCGCCCTGCACATTGCGGTGGCCCCAGCTCCAGATCTCGGGCCGGGTGTTGGGCGGGTTGCCCGCCTTGCCCACCAGCGGGTTGTCGGCCGGCACCTTGCCGTCGGGGTCGATGCGCACGATCTTGCCCAGGTGGTTGTCCAGCGTCTGGGCGTCGTCCTTGCGGCTGAAGCGGTCGCCCAGGGTGATGAACAGCCGGCCGTCATTGCCGAACACCAGCCGGCTGCCAAAGTGCAGCTTGCTGGCCACGCGGGGCAGCTGGCGGAAGATCACCTGCACGTCGGCCAGGCGCTCGGCGCCGGGGGCCCCGTCCAGCCGGGCGCGGGCCACGGCGGTGCTGTTGCCGTCGCCGTCGGGTGCGTTTTCGCTGTAGCTCCAGTACACCAGCCGGTTGGCGGCAAAGCGCGGGTCGGTCACCACGTCGAGCAGGCCGCCCTGGCCTTCGGCCGCCACCGACGGCAGGCCGGGCAGGGGCGGGCCCAGCTTGCCGTCGGTGCCGATCAGGCGCATGCGGCCGGGCCGCTCGGTCACCAGCATGCGGCCGTCGGGCAGGAAGGCCAGGCCCCAGGGGTTGACCAGGCCATGGGCCACCACCGCCACCTTCGGGTTGGCCCCCTGGGCGGTGGCCAGCGCCGGCAGCAGGCTGCAGGCCAGACAGGCGGCCAGGGCGGCCAGAGTGGCGCGGCGGTGGGGGGTGCGGGGTTCTGGCATGGCGGTGTCCTTCATGCGGGCGCGGCGATGGCGGCTTCCACCACCATCTGCAGCCGCTGCTGGCCCTGGAATTCATCGAGATTGAGCCGGTAGGCCAGTTGCACCCGCGCCGGCAGTGGCTCGGCATGGCCGAACCAGATGGCGTCGCGCAGGGCGCCGGCATGGCGCACCCGCAGTTTCAGGTGCTTCTCGCCGACCAGGCGCTGCTGCAGCACGTCCACCTCGTCGCAGAACACCGGGGCCTCGAAGCCCTGGCCCCACACCTGGGCGTCCAGCGTGGCCACGGTGGCGGTGTTGAACCATTCGCCGCCCAGCGGGCCATCGGTGGCCAGGCAGCGGTTCAGCGCGGCGGGCTGCAGCCAGTCGGCGGCCACCTGCTGCAGCGCGCTGGCGAACAGCGGCCAGTCGGCCTCGGCCAGGGTGCAGCCGGCGGCCATGGCATGGCCACCAAAGCGCTGCAGCACGCCGGGGTGGCGCTTGCTCACCAGGTCCAGCGCGTCACGCAGGTGGAAGCCGGCAATCGACCGGCCCGAGCCCTTCAGCAGCCCATCCTGCCCACGCGCCAGCACGAAGGTGGGCCGGTGCAGCCGGTCCTTCAGCCGGCCGGCGACGATGCCGACCACGCCTTCATGGAAGGCGGGGTCGAACAGCACCAGCGCCGGGGGTGTCGACTGGTCCGCCGGTTGGCGTGCCAGCAGCGCGTCCAGCAGCACCTCGGCCTGGGTGGCCATGTCGGTCTGCACCTCGCGGCGCTGGCGGTTGATGGCGTCCAGCGCCTGGGCCAGTTCGGCCGCGCGCGCCGGGTCGTCGGTGACCAGGCATTCGATGCCCAGCGTCATGTCCGACAGCCGGCCGGCGGCGTTGATGCGCGGGCCCAGGGCAAAGCCGAAGTCGAAGGCCGCCGCCCGCGCCGGCACCCTGCCGGCGGCGGCAAACAGCGCGGCCACGCCCGGCTGCATGCGCCCGGCGCGGATGCGCTTCAAGCCTTGCGCCACCAGGCGGCGGTTGTTGTCGTCGAGCTTGACCACGTCGGCCACCGTGCCCAGGGCCACCAGGTCAAGCAGGGTGTCCAGCCGCGGTTGCTGGTCTGCCGCAAACGCGCCGCGCGCGCGCAGTTCGGCCCGCAGCGCCAGCAGCACGTAGAACATCACGCCCACGCCGGCCAGGGCCTTGCTGGCAAAGCCGCAGCCGGGCTGGCTGGGGTTGACGATGACATGGGCGTCGGGCAGCGTGATGGCGCCGTCGGGGCCGAGGGCGGGCAGGTGGTGGTCGGTCACCAACACCTGCAGGCCCAGCGCGCGGGCATGGGCCACGCCGGCAGTGCTGGCGATGCCGTTATCCACCGTGACCAGCAGCTGGGGTGGGGCGGCAGCCGCCTGTTGGATGGCCAGGTCGACGATGGCAGGCGTCAGGCCGTAGCCGTGGATCAGGCGGTCGGGCACCACGTAGCCCAATGTGCCGGGCGCCGCGCCCAGCATCGCCAGGCCGCGCAGGGCCACGGCGCAGGCGGTGGCGCCGTCGCAGTCGTAGTCGGCCACGATGCAGATGCGCAGGCCGGCGGCGATGGCGTCGGCCAGCAGCACCGCGGCATCGGCCGCGCCCTTCAGCTGCGCCGGGGGCAGCAGGCGGGCCAGGCCGTCGTCCAGGTCGTCGGCGCTGCGCACGCCGCGGGCGGCGAACAGCCGCGCCAGCAGCGGGTGCACGCCGGCCTGTTCCAGCGCAAAGGCCACGCGCGGCGGCACGTCGCGGCGCTGCAGGGTGGGGGTGGTCACAGCGCCTCCAGCACGGTGTGGGCCGCAGGCGCCTGCCAGCGGCTGGCCAGGCGCTGCCACAGGCCTTGCGGGGTGGGGGCGAACGTCTGGGCGAAGCGTTCGCCGCACAGCGTGAGTTGCATGCCGCCATCGGCGCGGGTCAGGGCGTCGATCGGCCCGGCGTCCAGCGCCTGCCAGGCCTCGCACCAGGCGGCCCAGTCCTCGCCCAGCGCGGGCTCGCGCAGACGGTCGTCGACCTGCACCTGGCTGGCTGCGGCGCTGCCAGCGGGCAGGCGGCCGCAGTGGCTGAGCCAGACGCTGTTGACGGTGGGCAGGCCGGCGGCCTCGCGCCGGTCGTTCACCGGGTGGGTGTACAGCAGCATCTGCACCTCGTTCTGCAGCCGTCGGATCAGGCGGGCGCTGCGGTGGTCAGGCAGCCAGGGGTTCACATTGCGGCCAGTCACCCGGTCGAGCGACGCGGTGGCCAGGCCATCGAACAGCACATGGGTGGCCAGCCACTGCAAGGGCGCGGCGTGGTGCAGGGTGAAGCCTTCGGTCTCGAACAGCGGGCGCACGATCTCCAGCAGTTCGCGGGATGCGGGGTCGTCGAGCTGCAGGGCCGACGGCGGCATCAGGCTGACCTGGTCGGTGCCGACATGCAGGTGCACCGGCGTCAGCAGGCCCCAGGGCTGGCCGTTGTCCAGGCCCAGGGCTGCTGCCTGGGCGGCGGCGAACGGCAAGGCGCTGTCGGCCAGAACGGCACCCTGCGCGGCTGCCCAGCCCCGGCAGGCCGCCAGCGACAGCTCGTGCGGCGCATTCAGGCTGTGTTCGTCACTGCCCAGGCGCTGCGTGGCCTGCAGGCGTGCCAGCAGCTTGTCCAGCCGTGGCAGCGCCAGCGACTGCAGGGCATGCCGGCCGGCTTCGGAGACGGTGCCGGCGAAAGGGACGATCAGGTGCATGGCCGCCGCATTATCCGGGCGGGCACCGCGCCTGCTGGGTGACAGGCCCACTGTTAGCATCTCGCGCCTATGGCTCCTTCCCCTGGCCGGCCGGCATGAACTGGCCGTATGAATGGCAGATCGGCTGGCGCTACACCCGCGCCGGCCGCACCGGGCGGCGCAACGGCTTCATCTCGTTCATCTCGCTGGTGTCGATGCTGGGCATCGCGCTGGGCGTGGCCGCGCTGATCATCGTGCTGAGCGTGATGAACGGCTTCCAGAAGGAAGTGACCGACCGCATGCTCAGCGTGGTGGCGCATGTGGAGGTGTTCGACGTGCAGGGCAATGCCCTGGCCGACTGGCGCGCCACCGCCGCGGCCGCGCAGAAGAACCCGGCCGTGGTGGCCGCCGCGCCCTTCATCGCCCAGCAGTCGCTGATCGCCCGGGGCGACGAGATGCGCGGCGCCATCGTGCGTGGCATCGACCCCGCCGAAGAACTGAAGGTGACGCCGCTGGCCGCGCAGATGGCGCAAAGCGGCCTGCTGGGCCAGCTGCAGCCAGGCGCCTGGCGCATCGTGCTGGGGGGCGAACTGGCCCGGCAACTGCGGGTGCAGACGGGCGACAACGTCACCCTGGTGGCCCCGGGCGGGCAGGTGACGCCGGCGGGCACCGTGCCACGGCTCAAGAGCTTCACCGTGGCCGGCACCTTCGACGCCGGCCACTATGAATACGACAGCGGCCTGGCGCTGATCCATGTCGACGACGCGGCCCGCCTGTACCGGCTGGACGGCCCCACCGGCGTGCAGCTGAAGCTGGCTGACTTGCACCAGGCCCGCGCCGTCGGCCAGCAACTGGTCGACACCCTGCAGCCCGGCCTGCTGGTGCGTGACTGGACGCGCACCAACCGCAACTGGTTCGACGCGGTGCAACTGGAAAAGCGGCTGATGTTCATCATCCTCACGCTGATCGTGGCGGTGGCCGCGTTCAACCTGGTCAGCACGCTGGTGATGACGGTGACCGACAAGCGTGCCGACATCGCCATCCTGCGCACGCTGGGCGCCAGCCCGCGCTCGGTGATGGGCATCTTCGTGGTGCAGGGTGCGGCCAGCGGGGTGATCGGCACGCTGTCGGGCGTGGCCTTCGGCCTGCTGGTGGCGGTCAACATCGGCACCCTGGTGCCGGCGCTGGAGCGGCTGCTGGGCGTGGCCTTCCTGCCCGGCAGCATCTATGTGATCAGCCGCATGCCCAGCGACCCGCGGCTGTCCGACGTGCTGCCGATCACGCTGATCTCGCTGCTGCTGGCCTTCCTGGCGACGCTGTACCCCAGCTGGCGCGCCAGCCGTGTCAACCCGGCTGAAGCCCTGCGCTATGAGTGATCCGGTCTTGAAGTGCGACGGCCTGGGCAAGCGCTTCACCGAAGGTGGGCTGGACGTGCCCGTGCTGCAGGGCGTGGGCCTGCAGGTGGCGGCGGGTGAGACGCTGGCCATCGTGGGCGCATCGGGGTCGGGCAAGAGCACGCTGCTGCACCTGCTGGGCGGGCTGGATGCGCCCAGCACCGGCGCCGTGCAGCTGATGGGCCGTGACCTGGCCACGCTGGGCCAGGCCGAGCAGGGCGCCTGGCGCAACCGGCACCTGGGCTTCGTCTACCAGTTCCACCACCTGCTGCCCGAGTTCACCGCGCTGGACAACGTGGCCATGCCGCTGCGCATCCGCCGCGACAGCGTGGCCAGCGCACAGGCGGCGGCGCGCGAGGCGCTGAGCGCCGTGGGCCTGGCCGCGCGTCTGGACCACCGGCCGGCGCAGCTGTCGGGTGGCGAGCGCCAGCGCGTGGCGATTGCCCGTGCGCTGGTGACCCGCCCGGCCTGCGTGCTGGCCGACGAGCCCACCGGCAACCTCGACCGCAGCAGCGCCGACGCGGTGTTTGCGCTGATGCTGCAACTGGCGCGCGAGCGCGGCACCGCCTTTGTGCTGGTCACGCACGACAGCACGCTGGCCGCCCGCTGCCAGCGGGTGCTGCGGCTGGAGCAGGGGCGGCTGGAGCAGCCTTCGGCGGCCTGAGCCGGTTGCGCTGCAGCGGCCAGCCAGCGTGCGTGGTGGCCATTCAGGGTGGTAACCGTTGGTGAATGCTTCACCTGCGGTTCAGGTCCAGCCCCTACAACCCGGGCATGCGCCAACTGCTGGCGCTTGACCTGGAGACTCTGCCATGCAATTCCCCCGTTCCCTCGCCCGCCATCTGGCGGTCGGCACCGCGTTGCTGGCCGCCCTGGCCACCGCACATGCCCAGACCGCCGTCAGCCCAGCTGGCCGCCTGCTGGCGTCCAACTGCTTCCAGTGCCACGGCACCAACGGCAAGGGCCCGGGCTTCGAGAAGCTGGCCGGCAAGTCGGCCAGCGAGCTCTACAAGGAGATGAAGGAGTTCCAGGCCGGCAAGGAGGGCGACAACATCATGGCCCGCCATGTGATGGGCTACACCGACGCGCAACTGCAGTCGCTGGCGCAATGGCTGTCCACCCAACGCTGAAGGAGCCCACCATGCAACGACGCCAATTCATGATGTCGGCCGCCGCGGGCGGCCTGGTGCTGCCCGCCGGCCTGGCGCTGGCAGACAGCCGAAAGAAGACAGCGCGGCCCGCTGCCGGCAGTGGTGTCAGCGTGTCCCCCGCCAGCCCCAAGGCAAGGGTGATCGTCGTCGGGGGTGGCATGGCTGGCACCACCGTGGCCAAGTACCTGCGCCTGTGGGGCGACGCGGTGGAGGTGACGCTGATCGAACGCAGCGCCCGCTACACCTCCAACATCATGAGCAGCATGGTGCTGACCGGGCAGCGCAGCATGGCCAGCCTGGGCTTCGGCTACGGCACGCTGCAGACGGCCTACGGCGTGCGCCTGGTCACCGGCGATGTGGTCGAGATCGACCCGGTGGGCGTGCGGGTGCGCCTGGCCACCGGCGCCTGGTTGTCGGCCGACCGCATCGTGATGGCGCCGGGCATCGGCTTCGACGCCGTGCCGGGCCTGGACGATGCCAACCGCATGCCGCACGCCTGGCAGGCCGGCCCGCAGACCAGCCTGCTGGCGCAGCAGCTGACCGCCATGCCGGCCAACGGCGTGGCCGTGCTCACCATCCCCAAGGTGCCCTACCGCTGCCCGCCCGGGCCGTATGAGCGCGCCTGCCTGCTGGCCGACTGGATGAAGGCCTACAAGCCGCGCGCCAAGCTCATCGTGCTGGATGCCAATGCCGACTTCGTGACCGAGCGCGACAACTTCTCGCAGGCGTTCTTCGGCCTGCATGCCAACGTGATCGAGTACCGCACCAACGTCGAGATCTCGTCGGTCGACACGCGCCAGATGATCGTCTACACCAACGGCGGCCCGGTGCAGGCCCATGTGGTGAACCTGATCCCGCAGCAGCGCGCCGGGGCCCTGGCCCTGGCCAGCGGCCTGGCCACCGCCAACGGCGGGCGCTTCGTGCCGGTGGACGTGCTCAGCTACGCCAGCATGGCGGCGCCCCGGGTGCATGTGATCGGCGATGCGGCCGCCACCACCCAGCCCAAGGCCGGCCACATCGCCAACCAGGAGGCCAAGGTGTGCGCCGACGCGCTGTCGCGCATCTTCGCCGGCGGCCAGCCCGACCCGGCGCCTGTCACCAACTCGGCCTGCTACTCCACCATCACCCGCACCCAGGCCTCCTGGCTGACCGCCGTGTTCCAGTACGACCCGGTGAGCCGCACGATGAAGCCGGCGGTGGCGTCATCGGCTGCGTCGGTGGGTTGGAACGGCGACCACATCGAGCAGATGAACACCTGGTTCAACGCACTGATGGCCGATTCGTTCGCCTGATCGCCAGGCCGGCGCCATCCTTGATGCAGCCCAAGGCCGCGCCGGTACCTGCTGCCTAGACTGGATGCCCATCGACGACGAAAGCCCACCATGGCCACTGCATCCAAGGGGTGCCTGCTTGTTCTGTCCGGCCTGCTGGCCCACGGTGTGGCTGCGGCAGCCGGGTGGACGATCACCGACCTGGGCCCCACCGGCACGGGCGAGATGGCGCTCAACGACCAGGGCTGGGTGGTGGTGGGCAACCGGGTGATGTCACCGACGGCCGGCGGCTACGCCACCACCCAGGTGCGCAGCGCCGACGGCAGCCTGAACAACCTGCGCCTGACCGACATCAACAACAGCAACCTGGTGCTGGGCGTGGACGCCTCGGTAGGGCTGCCGCACGCCTTCACCTGGCAGGCGGGTGCACGCAGTGGCCTGACCGAGCTGCCGAATTACAACGGCAGCCTGCAGTCCACCGCGGCCGCCCTCAACGACAGTGGCCAGATCGTGGGCAACACCGGCGACATCGCCCACCGCTGGTCACCAAACGGCAGCGGCGGCTACCTGCTGACCGGCCTGGGCGTGGACCTGGGCTGGACCATCGGCAGTGGCGCCGCGGCGGCCATCAACAACGCCGGCGCGGGCCTGATGAGCCAGGTCTACAACAGCTACCGCACCGGCTACTCGTCGGGCGTGGGCCACACCACCATCATTCCCGAGCTGCCCGGCTACCAGCCGGTGGGCCTGGCCCTGAACGACCTGCACCAGGTGGCTGGCTACGGTGTCTACAACTGCAACGGCTACAGCTGCAACCGGCCCTTCGTCTGGCAGGGGCCTGATGTGGCCTGGCTGCCGGTGGCGGCAGCGGCGGCTGGCTGGGGCGTCAGTGGCGAGGCACGCGGCCTGAACGAGCGTGGCCAGGTGGTGGGCGGCGCCTATGTGGCCGCCTACGACCGCCGCGCCCTGCTGTGGACGCAGGGCGCTGCAGGCTGGTCGGTCACCGACCTGAACACCCTGCTGCCTGCCGGATCGCCGTTCTGGCAGTTGGGCGACGCGATGGACATCAACGAGCATGGCCAGATCCTCGGCCTGGGCTCGGTGTCGGGCGACAACAGCTTCGCGCATGTGTTCCTGCTGACGCCGGTGCCGGAGCCGGCGCCGGCCGTGCTGCTGGCGGCCGGCCTGCTGGCGCTGGGGTGGCTGCGCAGGCGGACAGCCCCGCCCTGACGTGTCAGCCCGAGCCCGGCCACGGCAGGGTGCGGCCACGCATCGCCGCAATCCAGGCCCGTGCCGCAGCCAGGTTGTCGAACAGCTGCAGCGGGAACGGTGACAGGCGCAGTGCATTGAACCGCTGGAAGACGGCCCGCACCTCGTCGCTGTCGGTCACCGCGGCGGTGACGATGCGATGGTTGATCTTCGCCCCGCCATAGTGGATGGCGGCCAGGTCTTCCAGTTCGGCCTGCGAGATGCGGTAGCTGCGCACTGCCAGGAAGTCGGCCATGCTGTAGCGCAGGTCGTCCCAGCGGGCGTCACCGGTCAACCCGGCCAGGGAGGCCCGCACTTCGGCCGCAGTCAGGTCGCCAGAGAACGCACGGCGCACGCCGTCCTTGCCTTCCCAGTGGATGTCGTAGGGCATGGGTCGGGAGATGGTGGACGCGCGGGTGGGCGGTGGTCGGGAGAAGGCGCGGGTTTGTACGCCAAGAGCCGCGCGGCCCGGTCGGGCGCCGGCTGCTACAGCACCCGGCCGAACCACCACACGCTCAGGCCCGCTGCCAGCACCACCAGCAGGGCGCCGGCGGCGGCGAACAGCGCGCTGACCTCGGTCTCCTTGGTCTCCACCACCAACCGGCTGCTCAGGCCCTGGTAGACCTGCTTCAGGTCCTCGGCCGTGCCAGCGTAGAAGTAGTTGGCACGGGTGGCATTGGCGATGGCCTTGAGCGTCTCTTCGTCGAGCTTGACGCGCATGCTCCAGCCTTCGAAGCCGATGGTCTCGCCGGCCTTGGTGCCGATGCCGACGGTGTAGACCTTGACGCCGCGCTCGGCGGCCATCTTGGCGGCTTCCATCGGGTCGGGCCCGGTGGTGCGCTGGCCGTCGGTCAGCAGGATGATCGCTGCCGAGCTGTAGCTGCCAGGCTCCACCGGCTCGAAGGGCTTCTTGGCCTTCTTCTCTTCCGGCGACCCCGGCATGGCGCGCGCGCCGGTGATCTGGCTCAGGTCGATCCCCGCGTCGGGGAACAGCGTGGCCAGCGACAGGATCAGCCCCGACCCGATGGCGGTGGCACGCTGCATCTGGAAGCGGTCGATCGCGGCGACCACGTCTTCGCGACTCTGCGTGGGCGCCTGCACCACCGCGGCCGTGCCGGCAAACGACACCACGCCGATGCGCACATTGCGCGGCAGCCCGGCGGTGAAGGCCTTGGCCGCCTCCTGCGCGGCCACCATGCGGTTAGGCTTGACGTCGGTGGCACGCATGCTGCCCGACACGTCCATCGCCAGGATGATCGTCTGGTCACGCGCCGGCAGCTTCAGCTTGACCACTGGCCGTGCGGTGGCAAACAGCAGCAGTGCGACGGCAGTCAGCAGCAGCAGCGGCGGCACATGGCGGCGCCAGCCCGGGCCCGCGCCCAGCGCCTGGCGCACGATGGCCACGCTGGCCAGGCGCACGTTGTTCTTCTTGCGCCGCGCCAGCAGGCGCAGGTACAGCAACACCAGCAGGGGCAGCAGCAGCAGGGTCCACAACCAGTCGGGCCAGAGCAGGGTCATGGCGGTTCCTCTTCAATCAGGCGGCAGCCGCAGCGGCAGGTGCGGCGGGCGTGCGCAGGGCGGCCGGCATGCGGTGGCCGCTGACCGCCCGGCCGCGCTGGCGGCGCAGCGCCACGTAGCGCAGCAGCGCGGCCAGCAGGTCCTCATCCGTGGCCAGTTCCAGCACGTCGACACCAGCGCTTTGCAGTTGGTCGCGCAGCGTGTCTTCATGCTGTGCGGCCAGGGTTTCGAAGCGTGCCCGGAAGCCGGCGTCCTGGGTGTCGACCAGCAACTGCTCGCCGGTCTCGGCGTCTTCCACCGTCAGCAGGCCGATGTCGGGCAGGGCCATCTCCAGCGGGTCGACCAAGCGCACCGCCAGCACCTCATGGCGGCGCGCCAGCCGGCCCAGCGGCGCGGCCCAGCCCGGGTCGCTGATGAAATCACTGACGACGAACAGCAGCGACCGGCGCCGCACGATGCCCTCGGCCCGGCCCAGCAGGTCGGCCAGCTGCGTGGGGGCCGCGGTGCCGGCCTTGGAGCGCGCCGCCTGCGGCGGTGGCTGGCGCATGCGGGCCAGCAACTGCAGCACCTGGGTGCGGCCCAGGCCGGGCGGGATGACGGCCAGGCGCTGGCGGGCATCGGCCGCGCCCGGGTGGTACAGGATGGCGCCGACCCGGTTGCCGTGGCGGGTGAGCAGCCGGGCCAGCGCGGCCACGAAGCCTTCACTCAGCCCCAGCTTGGTCTGGTCGGCCGAGCCGAAATCCACGCTGCCCGACAGGTCCAGCAGAAACCAGGCCGACAGCTCGCGGTCTTCGGTGAACTGGCGCACATGCGGCACCTGCAGGCGGGCGGTGACGTTCCAGTCGATGTGGCGCACGTCGTCGGCATGCTGGTATTCGCGCAGGTCGGCCAGGTCGAGCCCGGCGCCGCGCCACAGCGTGCGGTAGTCGCCCTGCAGCAGGCCGTCGAGCCGGCGCAGCACCGTCCACTCCAGGCGGTGCAGCAGTGGCTCGGCAGCGCTGCTGCCTGCAGGCGTGTGGTTGGCGGTCGTAGCCAAGGTGGTCAGGCCGACTGGTGCTGCATCGGCTTGTCCGGCAGGGGCAGCCGCGCCATCACCTTGGCGATCAGCGCATCGGCCGTCAGCCCCTCGGCCAGCGCCTCGTAGCTGAGCACCAGGCGGTGGCGCAGGCAGTCGGGTGCCAGGTCGCCCAGGTCCTCGGGCAGCACGTAACCGCGCCCGCGCATGAAGGCCAGGGCCCGCGCTGATTCCACCAGCGCGATGCTGGCCCTCGGGCTGGCGCCATAGCTGAGGTACTTGCCCAGTTCGGCCAGGCCATGCTTGTCGGGCCTGCGGGTGGCGCCCACCAGCTTGACGGCGTACTGGATCAGGCTGGGGTCGACATACACCTGCCGGCAGGCCTGCTGCAGTTCGGCCAGCTGGCTGGTACTGGCCACCGGGGCGGCCGCCAGCGGCGGGCCGATCACCCGCTCGACAATGACGAATTCTTCCTCGTCGCTGGGATAGTCGACCAGCACCTTCATCATGAAGCGGTCGACCTGCGCCTCGGGCAAGGGGTAGGTGCCTTCGGTCTCGATCGGGTTCTGCGTGGCCATCACGATGAAGGGCGCCGGCACCTTGTGGGTCTCGCCGGCGATCGTCACCTGGCGCTCCTGCATGACTTCCAGCAGCGCGCTCTGCACCTTGGCGGGGGCGCGGTTGATCTCGTCGGCCAGCAGCAGGTTGGCAAACACCGGCCCCAATGTGGTGCCGAATTCGCCGGTCTTCTGGTTGTAGATGCGCGTGCCCACCAGGTCGGCTGGCACCAGGTCGGGGGTGAACTGGATGCGCTTGTAGCTGCCACGCAGCGTGGCCGCCAGGGTGCGCACCGTCAGCGTCTTGGCCAGGCCCGGCACGCCCTCGACCAGCAGGTGGCCCTGGGCCAGCAGGGCCACCATCACCCGTTCGAGAAACCTGTCCTGCCCGACGACGACGCGCTTGACCTCGTAGAGGATGCGCTCCATCAGCTGGGCGGTCTCGGCAGGGATGACGGGTGGGTTGGACATGGTTGTTCGGTGATGGGGGGTCAGAAGGGGGGCAGTCCGGCACCTGCGGCGGCGTTCTCGATCGGCACAGCAAAACCGATGCCGATGAAGGTGCGCTGGTCGTTGGGGTTCATGATGGCGGTGACGATGCCCACCACATGGCCGTCCATGGTGATCAGCGGCCCGCCGGAATTGCCGGGGTTGGCGGCGGCGTCGAACTGGATCAGGTTGTTGAGGATGCGCTTGCCCTCGGGCGAGCGGAACTCGCGCTTCAGCCCCGACACCACGCCCTGCGACGCCGACGGCCCGATGCCGAACGGAAACCCGACCGCCATCACCGCCTCGCCGGGTGCCAGGCCGGAGGTCGACCGCATGGTGGCCGCATGCAGGTCGTCGGGAATGGTGAGCGCCTGCAGCACCGCCAGGTCGTTGTCGCGCATCAGGTTGACCACCTTGGCCTCGCTCTGGCTGCCGTCGGCAAAGGTGACGGTGATGCGGGCCGCGCCTTCGACCACATGCAAGTTGGTCAGGATCAGGCCCTTGTCGACGATGACCACGCCGGTGCCCACGCTGCGGCCTTCATGCGGGTCGGCATCGTCGGATTGCGGCGCTGGCACCACGGCTTTGCCGGTCTTGCTGGCATTCCTGCCCGACCCCGAGGCGGCGGACGGCGGCTCGCCCACCACCCGCACCACCGACGGCAGGATGGCCTGGTAGGCGGCGAGTCCGGCGGCCTGCAGCGGTTCCTTGGCGATGGATTCGCGCAGCGCCGCGTCGATCTGGTCGAAGCCCAGTTGGCGCTGCACCTTGGCGGTCCAGGCCGGCCAGCCGGCCACCAACATGGCCAGCACCAGCCCGGTGGCCCACAACCAGCGTTCATGTCGCGCCAGGCGCTGGCGCAGTGTGGGCCGGGGCAGCGGCTTGGCGTTGTCAGACGCCGGTGACGGGCTGATGGCGGCGGCCGACGGTGGCGCAGCGGTTGCCGGCGCAGGGCCGGTGGCGCGGGCGGGGGATCGGCTGTAGATCGATTGGCGTGCCATCGTCACCGGCTCCAGCAGCCGCCAGCGGGCTGCCCGTTGCCACGGTATCACGGCCCGCTGGCGCCTGCAGCCGCACGGGGATGGCCGCGCTCTGCTGCATCATCGCGCGGTGCGAACGACCTGGATCGACACCCACTGCCACCTGGACGCGCCGGAGTTCGACGCCGACCGCCTGGCGGTGCTGGCCCGCGCCCGCGCCGCCGGCGTGGCCATGCAGGTGCTGCCGGCGGTGATGGCGGCCAACTTCGACACCGTGCGCCAGCTGGCGCATGCGCATGGCCTGGCCTATGCGCTGGGCATCCACCCGCTGTATGTCGACCGCAGCGCCGACGCCGACCTGGACATCCTGGCAGATACCCTGACCCGCCACCGCGACGACCCGCGCCTGGTGGCGGTGGGCGAGATCGGGCTGGATGGCTTCGTGCCCGGGCTGGACCTGGTCCGCGCCGAACGCTTTTACCAGGCGCAGCTGAAGCTGGCGCGGGATGCCGGCCTGCCGGTCATCCTGCATGTGCGGCGGTCGGCCGACGGGCTGCTGAAAGGGTTGCGACGCTTTGCCGTGCCGGGCGGCATCGCGCATGCATTCAACGCCAGCCAGGCGCAGGCCGAGGTGTTCGTCGGCATGGGCTTCCGGCTGGGTTTCGGCGGGGCGATGACGTACGACCGTGCACTGCAGATCCGCCGACTGGCCAGCACCCTGCCCGGCACCAGCCTGGTGCTGGAGACCGACGCGCCCGACATCCCGCCGCATTGGCTGTACCGCACCGCCGCGCAGCGCGAAGCCGGCCAGTCCACTGGCCGCAACGAGCCGGCCGAGTTGCCGCGCATCGCCGCCACGCTGGCCGCGCTGCGGGGCTGGAGCCTGGACGCCACTGCCGCCACCACCACCGCCAACGCACTGGCGGCGCTGCCGCGGCTGGCGGCGGTTATTCCCGGCTGCGCGGCGTGATCGGCGTCTCGGGCACCGGGTAGCCGGCGGCGCCGAAGGTGGCGACGATGGCCTTGTGGGTGTCGAAGTACACCTGCCAGTAGTGGTTGTTATGGGTGTAGGGCCGCACGCACAGCAGCGGGCCTTCGGGCGTGAAGCCGGTGATCTCGACATCGGGCGCCGGGCTGGTGGCCACGTTGGGGATCTGGGCGATCGACGCCTTGAGCCGGGCGATGGCGTCCAGCGGGTCGACGCTGTTGGCCACCTTGGCCACGCAGTCCACCCGGCGGAAGGGCAGGGTGGTGTAGTTCTGGATGCTTTCGGAGAACACCTTGTTGTTGCCGACGATGGTCATCACGTTGTCGGGCGTGATGATGGTGGTGCCGAACAGGCCCACTTCATGCACCGTGCCGGTGACCCCGCCGGCCTGCACGAAATCGCCCACCTTGAACGGCCGCAGCACCTGCATGAACACGCCGGCGGCAAAGTGGGTGAGCAGGCCGCCCCAGGCCGTGCCGATGGCCAGGCCGGCGCCGGCCAGCAGGGCGGCGAAGCTGGTGGTCTTGACCCCGAAGATGTCGAGGATGGCCAGCACCAGCACGACGTTCAACACCACGTTGAAGATCGAGCGCAGGTAGTTGGCCAGCGTGGCGTCGACCTTCTTGCCGCGCTCCAGCGCCGCGCCCACGCCACGCAGCACCAGGCCGATCAGCCAGCGGCCCACAATCCAGGCTGCCAGCGCGCCCAGGATCTTCAGCCCGAAATCCGCGCCCTGCGTGGTCAGAAAAGTGACGATGGTCTCGACGTTCATGCGCAATCACTCCAGTTTGTTGTACGCCCCCCCCCTCGGGGGCGAAAGATGATCGCATCGGCCCTGTGCCCGCACAACTGGGGCAGTGCCCACGCATGCGCATGACCACCTGTCAGCTTGGAATTGGCGAGGCGCAGCATCCGCCGACAGGCGTGCCACTGCAGGGCCTGGCGGCTGTGGCCGGCCCCGACACCCGCCTGCTGCTGTTGGGCAGCTTTCCGGGCGAAGCCTCGCTGGCGGCGCAGCAGTACTACGGCCATCCGCGCAACCAGTTCTGGCCGCTGCTGTCGGCCATCTGGCAGGTTGATCTGGCGCCGCTGGCCTATGCCGACCGTCTGCAGGCCCTGGTCGACCGTGGCCTGGGCCTGTGGGACGTGTACGCCAGCTGCCGCCGCCAGGGCAGCCTGGACAGTGCCATCCGCGACGCCATGCCCAATGATCTGCCCGGCCTGGCCGCGCGCTTGCCCAAGCTGCGGGCCATCGCCCACAACGGCGGTGAGTCGGCCCGCGCGATGCGGGTGACCGGCGCACTGGGACTGCCGGTGCACCGGTTGCCGTCCAGCAGCCCGGCCAACGCCAGCTGGTCGTTCGAGCGCAAGCTGGCGGCTTGGGCGGCGGTGTTCCAGCAGCACGGGCTGGCGTGATGGCGAAGAAGGCACAGACCCATCTGGCCGGCGCCACCATCAGCGAGTTCGATGGCGTGCGCTACCTGCACCTGGGCACCGATTGGGTGCAAGGCGCGATGCGCATCCGCAGCCCGCGCAAGCTGGAGCTGGAATACATCCAGCGCATGATGGCCTGGCTGCTGTGGCGCCCCAGTGAGTCGCTGGCCCAGGGGCACGCGGTGCAACTGGGCCTGGGCGCGGGCGCGCTCACCCGCTTCAGCCACCAGGTGCTGCGCTGGCGCACCACGGCGGTGGAGATCAACCCGAGCGTGATCGACGCCAACCGGCTGTGGTTCCAATTGCCGGCCGACGATGCGCTGCTGCAGGTGCTGCACACCGACGCTGCGCGCTGGGTGCTGGATGACGCCCACCTGCAGACGGTGGACGCGCTGTGCGTCGACCTGTACGACCACGACGCCGCCGCGCCGGTGCTCGACGATGCCGACTTCTACCGCGCCTGCCGCGGCCTGCTGGCACCGGGTGGCCTGATGGCGGTCAACCTGTTCGGCCGGGACAGCAGTTTCGAGCGCAGCGCCGCCAGGGTGGCGGCCGCCTTTGGCGCCGACCAGGTCTGGCAACTGGCCCCCACCGCCGAGGGCAACACCATCCTGGTGGCCGGCCGCGATGTGGCCGTGCCCGACCGCGAGACGCTGACGGCGCGCGCCGAGCTCATCGAGGCGCGCTACGGCCTGAAGGCCCTCAAGTGGCTGCGGCTGGTGCGCCCCTACCAGGCTGCGTCGGGGCCAGATCCGGCAGCGGCGCGCCGCTGATCGGCCGCCAGGCGCCTGCTCAAGTGCGCCAGGGGCGTGCCGATACCCCAGCGATGCGACACCTTCCGCGAATGGGTCTTCCTGACATGCCGGCCTCTGCGGACGCCTGGGAACCGGTGCGGCGGCAGCCGCGCCACAACGACGAAGCCTTGACAGGCACCACCCGGGTCTGGCTGCGCAGGCTGCCGGCCGGACGTCGGCCATTGCAACTGTGCGTGCAATTCCCGCGTGTGGCGAATCTGATTGCCTGGAACTGGCGTGACACGCTGCAGGTGCATGCGGTGCTGGATGACCTGCTGACCGATCGCCGTGGTGGCCGTGCCGGCTTTCCGCCGGCCGTCGTGCATGAACTGCGCCGCCTGCGTGACTACAACCAGCGCATCGGTGACGCAGATCAGCCGCCGGGCTATCTGGACCTGCTGCGTCGCTTCTGGCAGCGGCATTGATGCCTGCTGCCGGCCCATCGCTGGCGCCGGCCGCTGCAGGCGCATCCCTCGTTTGCCCTGGGCGTGCGGGGCTAACATGGCACGGCGGCATGCCCTGCCGCACCCAACTGGCCACTGCATGACGTCCATCGCCCCCCGCCCGCGGCCACCTGCCGCGCCTGGCAGTCTGCCCATCGCCAGCAAGGCCGACATCGCCGCGGCAGTGGTTGCTGCGCGGCCGCGCGGCCGGCTGGACTGGCACCAGCTGCTGGGCTGGCTGCGTGACGACGGGCTGGTGACCGATGACGACGCCCAGCGGGTGATCAAGCGCTTCGGCGCCGGCTCCAGCAGCCTGCATGCCCTGGTGCGCCTGGGCGGCGCCGGCCTGCAACACCAGGGGCGCGCGCTGGATTGCGAGGCCCTGACCGAGTGGCTGGCGCGGCGGGTGCAATTGCCCTACCTGCGCATCGACCCGTTGAAGGTGGACGTGGGCCGCGTGGCCGAGGTGATGAGCCTGCAGTACGCCGAGATGCGCAAGGTGCTGCCGGTCAATGTGTCGGCCGACACGGTGACCGTGGCCACCAGCGAGCCCTTCGACACCGGCTGGGTCAGCGAGATCGAATCGCACAGCCGGCGCCGGGTGAAGTTGGTCGTCGCCAACCCCGAGGACGTGGCGCGCTACACCAGTGAGTTCTACAACCTGGCGCGCTCAGTGCGCAATGCGCAGAAGAGCGGCGAGACGGCAGCCACCGCCAGCTTCGAGCAGCTGGTGGAACTGGGCAAGACCAACAAGCAGCTCGACGCCAACGACCAGGGCGTGGTGCAGGTGGTGGACTGGCTGTGGCAGTACGCCTTCGACCAGCGTGCGTCCGACATCCACCTGGAGCCACGGCGCGAGATGGGTGCGATCCGCTTTCGCATCGACGGCGTGCTGCACACCGTCTACCAGGTGCCGCTGACGGTGATGAACGCGATGACCGCGCGCATCAAGCTGCTGGGCCGCATGGACGTGGTGGAACGCCGCCGCCCGCAGGACGGCCGCATCAAGACCAAGCGGCCCGACACCGCCGAAGGCGCCGGCGACGAGGTCGAGATGCGCCTGTCCACCCTGCCCACCGCCTTCGGCGAGAAGATGGTGATGCGGGTGTTCGACCCGGAGACAGTGGTCAAGAGCGTCGAGGCGCTGGGCTTCTCGGCGCACGACGGCGAGCGCTGGGCGCAGCTGATCGGCCAGGCGCACGGCATCATCCTGGTCACCGGCCCCACCGGCAGCGGCAAGACCACCACGCTGTACTCCACGCTCAAGAGCCTGGCCACCGAGCAGGTGAACGTCTGCACCGTCGAAGACCCGATCGAGATGATCGAGCCGGCCTTCAACCAGACGCAGGTGCAGGCCGCGCTCGACATGGGCTTTGCCGAAGGGCTGCGGGCGCTGATGCGGCAGGACCCGGACATCATCATGGTCGGCGAGATCCGCGACCTGGCCACCGCCGAGATGGCGATCCAGGCCGCGCTGACTGGCCATCTGGTGTTTTCCACCTTGCACACCAACGATGCAGCCTCGGCCATCACCCGGCTGACCGACCTGGGCGTGCCGCCTTACCTGATCTCGGCCACCGTCATCGGTGTGCTGGCCCAGCGACTGGCGCGCACCCTGTGCCCGGCTTGCAAAACACGCGACGACGCCACCACCCGGGACACGCTGGACGCGCTGGCGCATCCGTGGCGCCTGTCTGGTGGTGTGCGCCCCTACAAGCCGGTGGGCTGCCTGGCCTGCCGGCAGACCGGCTACCGCGGCCGCGTGGGCCTGTATGAATTGCTGGTGCTGGGCGATGACGCGCGCCGCGCGGTGCATCCGGCGCATGACATGGCCGCGCTGCGCCGCCATGCCATCCAGGACGGCATGCGCCCGTTGCGCCTGGCCGGCATGATGAAGGTGGCCGAGGGCCACACCACGGTGGACGAGGTGCTGCGGGCCACGCCGGCCTGGTCGGAATCCTGACCCGGCGCCCGGGCCTGTCCCGGCAGCGACACCGCGGGTGCGGGGTGCCCTGGCTTACGTGGAAACCACACCGGCCCTGTGGAGGGCGCTCCCTAGAATCCGGCACAACTGAGATGCCGTTCGAGGAGATTCCCCAATGAAGATCAAGAGCCAGAAGGATTTCTGGTCAGGGCTGATGTTTGTCGTCGTGGGCCTGGGCTTCGCCTGGGGTGCCACCAACTACAGCTTCGGTTCGTCGGCCCGCCCGGGCCCCGCCTACTTTCCCTTCGGCCTGGGTGTGCTGATGGCGATCATGGGCGCGCTGGTGTGGTTCTCGTCCATCACCGTCGAGACCGAAGACGGCGACCCGATCGGATCGATCGCCTGGAAGCCCCTGGTCATCATCACAGGCTCGGTGGTGATGTTCGGCTTCCTCCTGCCCAAGTTGGGCCTGCTCATCTCGCTGCCGCTGCTGATCATCGTGTCGGCCCTGGCCGGCGATGAATTCCACTGGAAGGATTCGGTCATCAGCGTGGTGGTGCTCACCCTGGGCTCTTGGCTCATCTTCATCAAGGGGCTCAATCTGGTCCTCCCCTTGTGGCCGTCATTCATCACCGGTTGAGGAGCCGACCATGGAACTCTTGAACAACTTGATGCTGGGCTTCGGCGTCGCCTTCACGGCGACCAACCTGCTGTATGCCTTCGGTGGTGCGGTGCTGGGCACGCTGATCGGCGTGCTGCCCGGCCTGGGGCCGGTGGCCACCATCGCGATGCTGCTGCCCAGCATCTATGCGCTGGACGCCACGCCCGCACTGATCATGCTGGCCGGCATCTACTACGGCGCGCAGTACGGCGGCTCGACCACCGCCATCCTGATCAACGTGCCGGGTGAATCCAGTTCGGTGGTCACGGCCATCGACGGCTACGCCATGGCGCGCAAGGGCCGGGCAGGTGCGGCGCTGGCAGCGGCAGGCCTGGGCTCGTTCTTTGCCGGCTGCGTGGGCACCGTCATCATTGCGGCGTTTGCGCCGCCGCTGACCGAGGTGGCCTTCAAGTTCGGCCCGGCCGAGTATTTCAGCCTGATGGTGCTGGGCCTGATCGGTGCGGTGGTGCTGGCCTCGGGCTCGCTGATCAAGGCCATCGGGATGATCGTGCTGGGCCTGCTGCTGGGCCAGATCAACACCGACGTGATCTCGGGCGTGCCCCGCTTCAGCTTCGACGTCCCCGAGCTGACCGACGGCATCGGCTTCGTCGCCATCGCCATGGGCGTGTTCGGCTTCGGCGAGATCATCTCCAACCTGGGCCGCCCGGCCGAGACGCGCGAGGTGTTCACCAAGAACGTGACCGGCCTGTGGCCGAACAAGCAGGACTTCAAGGACGCCGCGCCCGCGGTGCTGCGCGGCACGGCGCTGGGCTCGATCCTGGGCATCCTGCCCGGTGGCGGTGCGCTGCTGGCGTCGTTCGCGGCCTACACGCTCGAGAAGAAGACCCGCGGCCGCCAAGGCGAAGTGCCGTTCGGCCAGGGCAACATCCGCGGCGTGGCCGGCCCCGAGGCGGCCAACAACGCCGGCGCGCAAACCAGCTTCATACCGATGCTGACCCTGGGCATCCCGCCGAACGCGGTGATGGCGCTGATGGTGGGCGCGATGACGATCAAGGGCATCCAGCCCGGCCCGCAGGTGATGACCAGCAATCCCGAGCTGTTCTGGGGCCTGATCGCCAGCATGTGGGTGGGCAACCTGATGCTGGTGATCCTGAACCTGCCGCTGATCGGCATCTGGATCAAGCTGCTGACCGTGCCGTACCGCTTCCTGTTCCCGGCCATCGTCACCTTCTGCTGCATCGGCAGCTACACGCTGAACAACAACGCATTCGACGTGTACATGACGGCCATCTTCGCGGTGGTGGGCTATGCCTTCTACAAGCTGGGCTGCGAGCCGGCGCCGTTGCTGCTGGGCTTCATCCTCGGCCCGATGATGGAAGAGAACCTGCGCCGCGCGCTGCTGCTGTCGCGCGGCGACTGGACCACCTTCGCCACCCGCCCGTTGTCGGCGGCTCTGCTGGCGGCAGCGCTGCTGATGGTGGTGGTGGTCATGCTGCCGTCGATCAAGGCCAAGCGACGGGAAGCCTTCGTCGAGGATTGACCAGCGCCACGCGTTCATCCGGTTGGAAGACAAACGGCCCCGCAAGGGGCCGTTTGCATGGGGCGGCCGATGGCCGCCCGTTCAGGCGCTCAATGCGTCGTCGATGGCCCGCAGCACCTGCTGGCCATCGAGTGGCTTGGTCAGAAACTGGTTGGCGCCAGCATCGAAGCAGTCGTCGATGCGCTGTGGCCGGGTTTCGGCCGAGACCACGATCACCGGCAGGGCACGCCAGCGTGCATCGGCCTTCAGGGCCCGCAGCACCTCGATGCCTGGGTGGTCGGGCAGGTCCAGGTCCAGCAGCACCAGGTCGGCCTCAGCGGCCAGGGCCAGGCCTTCGGTGGCGGTGCCCGCGCACACCAGGGTGACGCCCGGGCGCTGCGCCAGCAACGCCTGCATGGCCCGGGCGTCGGCCTGGTTGTCCTCGATGTAGAGCACCCTGCCGATGCTCACCCGCGGCAGCAGGGCCAGGTTGGAGTTGACCTCGGCGCGCTGCGGCTCACCCGCCGGCCTGGGCAGCGTGAGGCCGAACACCGAGCCCTGGCCTTCCTGGCTGTGCACCTCCAGCGTGCCGCCCATCAGGTCGGCCAGCTTGCGGCAGATCACCAGGCCGATGCCGGTGCCTTGGCTGCCAGGCTGGCCCGGTGCGCCGGCCTGGTCGCGCCCCAGTCGGTGGAATGGCGTGAACAACTCGGCCAGTTGGTCCTCACGCATGCCGATGCCGGTGTCTTCCACCTCGATGCTGACCTCGCCCACGGCAGCGGGCCGGGTGCGCAGCGTCACGCGACCGCCGCGCCGGTTGTACTTGACCGCATTGCCCAGCAGGTTGACCAGCACCTGGCGCAGGCGCACCGGATCGGCCTGCACCCACTCGGCCTGCGGGCTGAGCGACAAGTCCAGTTCCACCTGGGCCTGCTGCGCGGCGGGCTCCACCATGGCCATGGCTTCCTGCGCCAGATCGGGCAGCGACACCGGCTCCAGCGTCAGGCGCAGGCCGCCGGCTTCCATGCGCGACAGGTCGAGCACGTCGTTGATCATGTCCAGCAGGTGCCAGCCGGCCTGGCGGATCTGCGCCAGGCCATGGCGCTGCTGCGGCTGCAGGCCGTCGCCGCTTTGGGTGACGTCGCTGCTGCCCAGCATCTGGGCGAAGCCGAGGATGGCGTTCAGCGGTGCCCGCAGCTCATGGCTGAGCCGGGCCAGGAATTCGCTCTTGGTGCGGCTGGCCACCTCGGCCTGTTCACGCTCGCGCTCGGCTTCGCGCAGGCGCAGCACCTGGGTCAGGTCCTGCAGCGCGCCCACGGTGGCCACCGGCGCGCCGTGGGCGTCGTGCAGGGTGCGCAGGCTGGCGGCCACCTGCAGCATGCGGCCGTCGGGGGTGATGAAGCGCTGGCGCCGCGCCGCGCCGCCGCCCATGGCCGCCGCGGTGCCGTCGTCTTCGGTCACATCCGGCAGTCGGAAGTCGGCCAGTGGCTTGTGCAGCAGGTCGGCCGGCTTGCAGCCCATCATCTGGCAGAACGCCGGGTTCACATCGGTGATGCAGCCTGCAGGGTCGACCACGGTGACGCCGATGTTCACGCTGTCGAAGATGGCGCGGAAGCGCTGCTCGCTCACCGCCAGCCTGGCCTCTGCCTGGCGGCGCTCGTCGATCTCGGCCTGCAGGGCCGCGGTGCGCTCGCGCACCCGGTCTTCGATGCGGCGCAGCCGGCCGCTCAGCGCCAGCAGCAGGGCGCTCAGCATGGCCGCGGCGATCACCGCCGGCAGCGCCAGCAGCCACACGGCGGTGAACAGCCGGTTTTCGGCGGTCGCCGGTTCGGTGACCAGCAGGTCCAGCCGCTGATCGCCCACCGTCAGCGCAAACGCCTGGGCGCGCAGCGCCCGTGCCGGCACGTCGGCGTCGCATCCAGGCGGCCCAGCCAGGCGCTGACCCGGGCCGTTGGCCGCCGTGGCGCCCATCAGGCACACCCGCAGGTTCGGATCGTCGTCGTCGGGCAGGGCGGGCGCCAGCAGCGTGTGGCCGTCGACACGCGCAAACACCAGCCTGCTGGCAGCGCCGCTGGGACCGGCAGCCACCGCCTGCAGCACCAGCCACTGCGTGCCTGGGCTGGCAGCGGCCGCCTGCAGCGGATGCAGCACCGGCTGGCCGGGTTGCGCCAGCGCACGGGTCACGGCCTGGTCCAGGCCGGCGTCCAGTGCCAGCCGACTGTCGGCACCGGGGCGCACGCCAGGCAGGGCGCCGGTCTCGGTCTTTTGCCAGCGGGCATGCAGCAGCAGGACGCCCGGTGCGCTGCCGCTGGCGCTGCGCTCCAGCCAGCCGGTGGCGCGCAGGCCGGCGATGCGGTCCATCCAGCCAGCCGACAACTGGTCGAACAGCACCGTGTCGGGCGTCGCGCCGCCAGCAGCCAGCACGCCACGCAAGGTCAGCACCGCGTCCATCGGCGCCGCCAGCAGCTGCTGCACCCGCACCCGGCGCAGGTTGGCTTCGCGGTCGAAGTGCACGGCCAGCCGCAGTTCGTCCCGGCGGGCCACTTCGTTGAAGCCCGGCAGCATCGCTGCCACCAGCAGCAGCAGGGGCAGCGCCACCAGCCGCCGGCGTGGCCGCCAGGGCGCCGCCGGTCGCGCCAGCCAGCACAGCAGCACCGGGGCAACGACCACGATGCCCGCCGCGTCGGCAATGAAGCGGCCCACCGCTCCCGCCAGTTGTGGACGCGCCAGCGGCAGCGCGGCGGCTGCGGCCTGGCTCCAGGGCACGGCCATGCCGCCCAGCACGCCCAGGGCTGCCGCGGCAGGTGCCGCCACGAACACGAAGCGCCGCAGTCGCGGCCAGGTGTCGAGTTGCAGCAGGGCGTCGTCGCCGGTGTGGCGGGTCAGCCAGCCCACCAGCGCTGCCTGCAGGCCCAGCACGGCCGCGCCCAGCAGGGCCTGCGGCAGCGCCACGCCACGCAGCCCCAGGTCGGCTGCCAGCACGCCCAGCAGGGCGGCCGGAACCGTCCAGCGGCCGCGGGCCATGGCCGCAGCGGCCACCACGCCCAGCACCACCGACAGCGGCGCCAGCGTGGCCGCGCCCAGGGTGTGGGTTGGCAGCAGCGCCTGCAGCAGGGCGCACAGCAGGGCCAGGGCTGCGGCGCTGGCCAGGCGCCTTCCAAGCCCCGGATGCAGCGGGTGGTCAGCGGCATCGGTGGCGGCCAGGGGGTGCGCGGTGTCGGGTGACTCGGTCATGGTCTGGCTGGTGTCGAGTGCCGGTCAGTATGGCCCAGGCACCGGTGCTTGCCAGGGCGGGGTTCCTACAATCCACCGCGATGACGACACCCCCTCTGCCGGCCGCATTGCCCCCCACCGGCGCCGGCGCGGCGCCAGAGGCCGGGCGGTGGCAGGCCCGCTGGGTGGGCCCGGCGCTGGCGATGGCCGGCGCGGTGGCCTTCTCGGGCAAGGCCATCATCGTCAAGCTCGCCTACCGGCACGATGTCGATGCCGTCACGCTGATCATGTTGCGCATGGCAGTGGCGCTGCCGTTCTTCCTGCTGATGTGCTGGTGGGCCGGGCGGGGCCGGGCACCGCTGCCCTGGCGCGACCGCTGGGTGGCCGCGGCGCTGGGCTTCAGCGGCTACTACCTGTCGAGCTACCTCGACTTCCTGGGCCTGCAGCACATCACCGCCAGCCTGGAGCGGCTGATCCTGTACCTGACGCCATCGGTGGTGCTGCTGCTGTCGTGGGCGCTGTACGGCCGCCGGGCCAGCGGCCGTCAGTGGCTGGCGATGGCACTGGCCTACTTCGGCCTGGTGCTGGTGTTCGGCCACGAGCTGACGCTGGAAGGCCCGCGCGTGGCGCTGGGCACCGCGCTGGTGGTGGCCAGCACGCTCAGCTATGCCGGCTACCTGCTCTACAGCGGCGAGGTGGTGCAGCGCATCGGTGCGCTGCGGCTCACCGGCTGGGCCAGCGCCGTGGCCTGCGTGCTGTGCCTGGGGCAGTTTGCGCTGCTGCGGCCGCTGGCGGGCGTGGTGCAGATCCCCGGGCCGGTGCTGTGGCTGAGCCTGCTCAACGGCACGCTGTGCACGGTGCTGCCGGTGCTGATGGTGATGCTGGCCATTGCCCGCATCGGGTCGGCCAAGGCGGCGCAGTACGGCATGGTCGGGCCGGTCACCACCATCGTGATGGGCGTGCTGATCCTGGGCGAGCCCTTCACCGCCTGGGTGGCTGCCGGCACGGTGTGTGTACTCGCCGGGGTGGCCTTGCTGGCCCGCGCGCGCTGAGCCCGGCAGCGGTTAAGGTGCGCGCTGGCACTGCCATCATCAACCAACGAGGAGAACACACATGGATCTGGGCATCGCAGGCAAGTGGGCGCTGGTGTGCGCCGCCAGCAAGGGACTGGGGCGCGGCTGCGCCGAATCCCTGGCGCGTGAGGGCGTCCACGTCGTCATCACCGCGCGCGGCGCCGAGGCGCTGGAGGCCACGGCCGCCGCCATCCGCGCCATGGCGCCCACGGTGCAGGTGCGCACCGTGGTCGGTGACATCGCCACGCCAGAGGGTCGCGCGGCCGCTCTGGCCGCCTGCCCGCAGGTCGACATCCTGGTCAACAACGCCGGCGGCCCACCGCCGGGTGACTTCCGCCAGTGGGACCGCGACGCCTGGATCGCCGCGCTCGACGCCAACATGCTCACGCCGATCGAGCTGATCAAGGCCACCGTCGACCAGATGGCCGCACGCGGCTACGGCCGGGTGGTCAACATCACCTCGGCCTCCGTGAAGGCGCCGATCGACTTCCTCGGCCTGAGCAACGGTGCGCGCAGCGGGCTCACCGGCTTCGTGGCCGGCCTGTCGCGCCAGCCGCAACTGGCCGGGCGTGGCGTCACCATCAACAGCATCCTGCCCGGCTCGTTCGACACCGACCGGCTCAAGCAGGGCTTCCGCGCCAATGCGGCCAAGGCCGGCGTCACCCCCGAGGAACTGGCCGACCGCCGCAAGCTGACGGTGCCGGCGCAGCGCTTCGGCACGGCGGCCGAGTTCGGCGAGCTGTGCGCCTACCTGTGCAGCCTGCAGGCGGGCTACATCACCGGCCAGAACCTGCTGATCGACGGCGGCGCCTACCCGGGCACCTACTGACCTGGACGGGGGCTTGGGGCCACAAGGGCTTGGGGCTGCCAACTGCGCCGATACACTGCCGCACCCCCGCCCCAGCCCACTGCCACGTGTCTGACCGCCTTGCCGTCCTGCCGCAATACCTGCTGCCCAAGCAGGCGCTGACCCAGCTGGCCGGCGCTGTGGCGCGGCGCCAGGGCGGGTCCTTCACCACCGCGCTGATCCGCCGCTTCGTGGCCCGCTACCAGGTCAACATGGCCGAGGCGGCCGAGCCGCGCATCGAGGCCTACGCCAGCTTCAACGACTTCTTCACCCGGGCGCTGCGGCCCGGCGCCCGGCCGCTGGCCGACGCGCCGCTGCTGTGCCCGGTGGACGGCGCCATCAGCCAGTTCGGTCCGGTCAGCCAAGGCCAGGTGTTCCAAGCCAAGTGCCACCAGTACAGCACCACCGCCCTGGTGGGGGGGGATGCGGCGCTGGCGGCGCCGTTTGCCGACGGCGCCTTCGCCACGCTGTACCTCAGCCCGCGCGACTACCACCGCATCCACATGCCCTGCGCCGGCACCCTGCGCCGCATGCTGCATGTGCCGGGCGACCTGTTCTCGGTGAACCCCACCACCGCGCGTGGCGTGCCGGGACTGTTTGCCCGCAACGAGCGGGTGGTGTGCGTGTTCGACGACGACGCCGGCCGGCCCTTCGTGCTGGTGCTGGTGGGCGCCACCATCGTCGGCAGCATGGCCACGGTGTGGCACGGGCTGGTGAACCCGCCGCGGCCCGGCACGGTGCGCGACTGGCACTACACCGGTGACCAGGCGGTCCACCTGGCGCGCGGTGCCGAGATGGGCCGCTTCCTGCTCGGGTCGACCGTGGTGATGCTGTTCACCCGCGCCGGCATGCAAGGCCTGCAATTCAACCCGGCCTGGGCGCCGGCCGGGCCCATCCGCATGGGCGAGCCGATGGCCGCGCCGGCGCCATCAGGCGCCTGAGCGCGTCACGGGTCGGTCGACAGCGCCTCGGCGCAGTGCCAGGGCATTTCCAGCAGGCCGTCGTCACCCGGCAGGGCCTCGATGCGGATGCGCGGCGCCGACGACTGCACCGGCCCGAAGATGGTGGCGAAGGCCACGTCGGCAGCATCGCGCCCGGTGCCGAAGCGCACGAAGCCCATCGGGATGGCCGTGCCCGACGGGTCGAAGATGTACCAGCGGCCGTCGAGGTAGGCCTCCACGTAGGCATGGAAGTCGGTCGGGCCCAGGGCCGGGTCGGCGCCGTAGTCGATGCCGGTGGCAAAGCGCGCCGGGATGTTGACCGCGCGGCACAGCGCGATCATCAGGTGGGCAAAGTCGCGGCACACGCCCATGCCGTCGACGAGGGTGTCCATCGCCGAGGTGGTGGCATTGCTGGTATTGGGCGTGAATCTGGTGCGCTGCAGCACCCAGTCGCGGATGCCCTGCACCCGGCTGTAGCCCTGCCACTGCTGGCCGAATTCGCGCGTGGCCAGGCTGGTGAGGCGGTCGCTCTGGCAGTAGCGGCTGGGGTAGATGTAGCCCAGCACCGGCGTGGGCAATTGCGCCACCGGCGTCTCGGCAATGGTGTTCGGCCAGGCCTTGTGGTGCAGCAGGTCGACCGTGGTGCTGTAGGCCAGGTGCAGGGGGCCGGGGCGCGCGCTCAGCCGCAGGTAACGGTTGCCAGTGGCCGGGTCGGTGTCGACACGGTGGGGCACGTCCTGGTTCAGCGTCAGCAGTTCCTGCAGCACCACCTGGCGCGCGGTGTGGGCCGCATGGATGTTGAAGATGAAGTCACAGCCCGGCTGGGCCACTTCATAGTCCAGTTCCAGCAGCAGGCGCAGCCGGATCATGGCGGGCGCCTCAGGCCGTGCGCGCAGATCATCGAGGGGTTCATCCAGGGTCCCGGGTTTTCACGACCGTAACACCGAAGTGCGGTGGCCAGGCATGCCCCCGCATTGACCTGGCGCCTGTGCCTGGGCTAGCGTCGCGGGCTTTGCGACGAGGCAAACCCACCATGCGCGTGTTCACCGCCAGCCTGGCCACCGAGACCAACACCTTTGCGCCCATGCCCACCGGGCTGGCGTCGTTCCAGGTCGACGGCACCTACTGGCCGGGAGGCACCCATCCCGCAGGGATGAGCATGTTCGGCGGCCCCCTGCATGCCGCCCGCCAGCGCGCCCGGCAGCATGGCTGGGCCCTGGTCGAAGGCCTGGTGGCCGCTGCCCAGCCCGGCGGCACCACCACGCGCCTGGCCTACGAGACCCTGCGTGACCAGATCCTGGCCGACCTGCGGGCCGCGCTGCCGGTGCAACTGGTGCTGCTGGGCCTGCACGGCGCGATGGTGGCCGACGGCTATCCCGATTGCGAGGGCGACCTGCTCACCCGCGTGCGGCAGCTGGTGGGACCGGGCGTGGTGATTGGCGCCGAGCTGGACCCGCACCACCACCTGTCTGCGGCCATGTTGTCGCAGGCCGACCTGCTGATCGCCTTCAAGCAGTATCCGCACACCGACATCCTGGAGCGCGCCTTCGAGCTGGTCGACCTGTGCGCAGCGCAGGTGGCGCACGGCCGGCGGCCCGTGCCGTCGGTGGCCGATTGCGGCATGGCCGTGATCGTGCACACCACGCGGGCCCCGGCGCAGGGTTTCGTGCAGCGGCTGCAGGCGCTGGAAGGGCAGGACGGTGTGCTGTCGATCAGTCTGACCCATGGTTTCCCCTGGGGCGACGTGCCCGACATGGGCACCAGGGTGCTGGTCTACACCGACGGCCGCCAAGCCGAGGGCGACGCGCTGGCCCGCCGCCTGGCCGACGAGCTGATCGCCCTGCGCAGCGCGCTCGACACCCCCTGGCTGGGCATCGACGAAGCGCTGGACGCCGCGTTGGCCGCACCGCCGGGCATGGTGGTGGTGGCCGACAGCGCCGACAACCCCGGCGGCGGCGCCGCAGGGGACAGCACCTTCGTGCTGCGCCGCCTGGTTGAACGCGGCATCGCCAACGCCGCGCTCGGCCCGCTGTGGGACCCGCAGGCGGTGCGCATCGCCTTCGACGCCGGCGTGGGCGCCCGCCTGCCGCTGCGCATCGGCGGCAAGGTGGGGCCGCTGTCGGGTGCGCCGCTGGACGCTGACTGCACCGTGCTGGCGCTGCAGCCCGACATGCAGATGAGCGCGCTGGCCGGCACCACCCAGCCGCTGGGCGACTGCGCGCTGGTGCAGATCGGCGGAGCGGACGGGGTGCAGGTGGTGCTGATCAGCCGCCGCAGCCAGGCCATGGGAATCGACCTGTTCACCCAGCTGGGCTGCGACCTGGCGGCCCGGCGCATCGTGGTGGTGAAGTCGTCGCAGCACTTCCGCGCCGCATTTGCCCCGCTCGCGGTGCAGGTGCTGTACTGCGCTGCGCCGGGCGCCGTCACGTCCGACCTGCGCACGTTGCCTTACCGCCACATCCGGCGGCCCAAGTGGCCGATGGACAATGATGGCGTCTGACCCCGTGCACCAGCCTGGCGCGCGTCTTGCTCGCCGGTTTGAGAAAACCCCGAGCAACCGATCTGCGGAATTCGGTTAGCGTTACGGCACCAAACCGGGGCAGCATCACCCGGTCAATTCCTTTCTTCTATCGGAGCCTGTCTTCCATGAAATTGAACCGCCGTCTGGCCACCGTCGCCACGCTGTCCGTGCTGTCCTTGGCCACTTCGCTGCCCGTGTTGGCGCAGGGCACCGTGCTGCGCGTGGTGCCGCACTCCAATCTGGCCATCCTCGACCCGATCTGGACCACTGCCTACATGAGCCGCAACCACGGCTACATGATCTATGACACGCTGTTCGGCACCGACGAGGCGGGCAAGATCAAGCCGCAGATGGTCGACACGTTCAACATCAGCCCCGACAGCCGGCTCTACACCTTCAAGCTGCGCAAGGGCCTGGAATTCCATGACGGCAAGCCGGTGACCGGTGACGACGTCATCGCCAGCCTGCAGCGCTGGGGCAAGCGCGACGCCATGGGCTCGGCGCTGTTCCAGTTCGTCTCGCGCATGGACAGCCCCACGCCCGACACCTTCCGCATCTTCCTGGGCGAGGCCTGCGGCTTCGTGATCGAGGCGCTGGGCAAGCCGGGGTCGAGCGTGCCCTTCATCATGCCCAAGAAGCAGGCCGAGACCGACGCCTTCAAGCAGATCGAGGAGCACATCGGTTCGGGCCCCTACGTCTTCAAACGGGACGAGTTCAAGCCCGGCGACAAGGCGGTGTACCTGAAGAACACCAAGTACGTGGCGCGCAGCGAGCCGCCGTCGGGCACCACCGGTGGCAAGAACGTCTATGTCGATCGCGTCGAATGGAACCTGGCGCTGCGTGACCCGCAGGCCCAGGTGAATGCGCTGCAGAAGGGTGAGATCGACATCCTGGAGCAGTTGCCGTTCGACCACCTCGCCACGGTCAAGACCGATGCCAACATCCAGGTGCCCAAGTACACCAGCTTCGGCGCGCAGTACATGGCCCGGTTCAACCACCTGCACAAGCCCTTCGACAACGCCAAGGTGCGCCAGGCCGCCATCGCCGCCTTCAACCAGGAGGCCTTCCTGCGCGCCCAGGTCGGCGTGAAGGAGCTCTACAAGACCTGCGGCTCGATGTTCATGTGCGGCACGCCCTGGGGCAGCACGGCCGGCAGCGACCTGCAGATGAAGTCGAACATGAAGAAGGCGCAGGACCTGCTGAAGGCCAGCGGCTACGACGGCACGCCGGTGGTCATCATGAAGCCCACCGACCTGCAGTCGATCAGCAAGCTGCCCGACGTGGCAGCCCAGCTGTTGCGCCAGGCCGGCTTCAAGGTCGACCTGCAGGCGATGGACTGGCAGACCCTGGTGGGACGCCGCGCCAAGAAGGACGCACCGGACAAGGGCGGCTGGAACATGTTCCTGACCGCCTGGACCGCCGCCGACGTGTGGAACCCGATCTCCAACCCGACGATGGACACCCGGGGCGAGAAGTCGGTCTGGTTCGGCTGGCCCACCGACGACAAGATGGTCGAGTTGCGCAACCAGTTCATGCGCGCCACCGACGATGGCGCCAAGAAGAAGCTGGTCGACCAGATCCATGCCCGTGCCTTCGAGATCGGCACCCATGCGGTGCTGGGTGAATACGACCAGCCGATGGCAGCCCGCAAGAACATCAGCGGCTTCTTCATCACCAACAGCAACCTGTACTGGAACCTGAAGAAGAACTGATGCCGCGGCCCTGGCCGTCTGCGTGTCGGCAGCAGCGCCGCACGCTGCCGGCCTGTGCCTGGCGCGCCCTGCCACCATGCCTGTTCCCCGACCGACGCCCCGCACGCTCGGCATCCCCTTCGCGGGTGTGCCGGGCCCGGCCAATGCCATCACCGATGTGCCTGGGGTGGCGGTGGGCTACTGGACGCACGATGCATTGCTGCCCGACGGTCTGCCATTCCGCAGCGGCGTCACTGCCATCCTGCCCTTGGGCGACGCGCCTGCGTTGAGGCGTTGCGCGGCAGGGGTGCATGCGCAGAACGGCAACGGCGAGCTCACCGGCAGCCACTGGGTGCGTGACAGCGGGCGCCTCACCGGCCCGGTGATGATCACCAACACCCATGCCGTGGGCGCGGTGCACGAGGGCACGGTGCGCTGGCTGATTGACCGCCACCCCGACCTGTTTCGCGACGACCATGCCTGGGCGCTGCCGGTGGTGGCCGAGACCTATGACGGTTTCACCAACGACATCCTCGGCCTGCATGTGCGGCCGGCGCATGCACAGCAGGCGCTGGATGCGGCGCTGGCCTTTGCGGCAGCGGCACGTGGCGGAGCCAGCCGCCACATTGCCCAAGGCAATGTGGGGGGCGGCACCGGCATGCAGAGCTTCGGGCTCAAGGGTGGCAGCGGCAGCAGTTCGCGGCTGGTCGACCTGGGCGGTTTGCAGGGCGTTGTCGGCGTGTTCGTGCAAAGCAATTTCGGCACGCGTGCACAGCTGCGCATCGCCGGTTCGCCAGTGGGTGAACAACTGCGCCAGGGCTCGCCGTTTGCTGCTGCCCAGCCCGAGACCGGCTCACTGATCGCGGTGGTCATCACCGACCTGCCGCTCGATGCCAAACAGCTGGAGCAGGTCGCCCGCCGCACACCCATGGGCCTGGCGCGCCTGGGCGGCACGGCGGGCAACCACTCCGGCGAGATCGCGCTGGCGCTGTCGACGGCGCATGCCTTGCCGGCGGCGGGCGTCACGCCACGGGGCCCGCTGGTGCACACCACCGCCGTGCTGGATGAAGCCGGGCTGGATGCCGTCTACGAAGCCACGGTCCAGGCCACCGAAGAGGCCGTGCTCAATGCGATGCTGGCCGCCGACAGCATGCCCACCCACCGCCCGCCCGGCCTGCTCGAACGCATCGATACCGACCAGGTGCGCGCCCTGCTCGGCCACCATCGCATGCACCACACCGACCTGACGACCACCAACCTGCACTGATGTTCAACTTTCTCGCCAAACGGCTGCTGTCCACGCTTCCAGTCCTGTTCATCGTCTCCCTGCTGGTCTTCCTCATGCTGCGGCTCACGCCCGGTGATCCGGCGGCCGTGCTGGCAGGCGATGCGGCCAGCACGGAGCAAATCGCGCAAATCCGCACCAACCTGGGCCTGGACCGGTCCATCCCCGAGCAGTACTTCATCTGGGCCGGGCACCTGCTGTCGGGCGACCTGGGCGAGAGCTACTACTACAAGACCCAGGTCACCACGCTCATCGGGCAGCGGCTGGAGCCCACCGTCTCGCTGGCGTTGATCACCATCACCCTGGCGGTGCTGGTGGCCGTGCCGCTGGGCGTCTTGGCGGCCTGGCGCTTTGGCGGCTGGCTCGACAAGGCGCTGATGGGCTTTTCGGTGCTGGGCTTTTCGGTGCCGGTGTTCGTCAGCGCCTACCTGCTGATCTGGCTGGTGTCGCTGCAGTTGGGCTGGTTGCCGGTGCAGGGCTACAAGCGCATCGCCGACGGCATCGGCCCCTGGCTGTACCACCTCACGCTGCCGGCCATCACACTGAGCCTGATCTACATCGCGCTGATCGCCCGCGTCACCCGTGCATCGGTGCTCGAGACGCTGGGCGAGGACTACATCCGCACCGCCCGCGCCAAGGGCTTGCCCGAGGTGACGGTGCTGATGCGCCATGCGCTGGCCAATGCGGCGGTGCCGATCGCCACCGTCATCGGCATCGGCGTGGCGCTGCTGATCGGCGGCGTGGTGGTCACCGAATCGGTCTATGCCATCCCGGGTCTGGGCCGGCTGACGGTCGACGCAGTGCTGGCCCGCGACTTCCCCACCATCCAGGGCGTGATCCTGTTGTTCTCCTTCATCTACGTGATGGTCAATTTGCTCGTCGATCTGTCCTACGTTTTCTTCGATCCCCGGATCCGGTACTGAGCATGAGCGCCACCCCTGATTTCGAAGCGCTGTCGGTCGAGAGCGCCACGGTCCATGTGCAACTCAGCGCCTGGCAGCGCGTGCGGCGCAACACCTCGGTGCGCATCGGCGGCACCGTCATGCTGCTGCTGGTGCTGATCTCACTGGTTGCACCCTGGATGGGCACGGTCGACCCGTCGCTGTTCGACCCCGCCAGCCGCGACCTGCTGCCTGGCAAGACCGGCGAGATCACCACGCTGGAAGGCGAGCAGCTGAAGCACCGCTTCCTGATGGGCAGCGACAGTTTCGGCCGCGACATCTACAGCCGGGTGATCTACGGCACCCAGGTGTCGCTGATCGTCGGCCTGTTCACCGCCCTGGTGGCCCTCGCGTTTGGCGTGGTGCTGGGCCTGATGGCGGGCTTCCTGCGCTGGCTGGACGGCCCGCTGATGCGGGTGATGGACGGCGTGATGGCCATCCCCGCCATCCTGATCGCCATCGCCCTGGTGGCCATGTGGCGCGGCAGCCTCACCACGGTGGTGATCGCCATCGCCATCCCCGAGATCCCGCGGGTGGTGCGGCTGGTGCGCTCGCTGGTGCTCACCATCCGTGAAGAGCCGTATGTGGAGGCCGCCATCTCGCTGGGCACGCCCACCTGGAAGATCATGTTGCGACACATCCTGCCCAACACCGTGGCGCCGCTGGTGGTGCAGGCCACGTTCATCTGCGCGGCTGGCATCCTGACCGAGGCGGCCTTGTCGTTCCTGGGCGTGGGACTGCCGCCCGACATCCCCACCTGGGGCAACGTGATGGCCGAGGGTCGGGCACAGTTCAACGAGTACCCGCACAACATCTTCTTCCCGGGCATCTTCCTGGCGGTGACGGTGCTGGCGGTGAACATCCTCGGTGACGGGCTGCGCGACACGCTCGACCCGAAGATGGCGAAACGATCATGAACGAAGCAAACGGGCCGAGCGCCGGGCCGCCCCAAGCCGGCCCGCATCCCCTTGGGGGATCGTCCGGCGTACCCGCCGGGCGAGGGGCAGACAGTCTCATCCTCGAGGTCAGGAACCTCACCATCGCGCTGCCCTCGGGCGGCGACCGCGCCACCGCGGTGCGCAACGTCAGCTTCAGTGTCGGCCGCGGCGAGATCGTCTGTCTGGTCGGTGAATCCGGCTCGGGCAAGAGCGTCATCGCGCAAAGCGTGATGGGCCTGCTGCCCAAGACCCTGCCGGTGCAGGGCGGGCAGATCCTGCTCGAAGGCGAAGACATCACCCATGCCCCGCTGAGCCGCCTGCGCGAACTGCGCGCCACCCGCATGAGCATGATCTTCCAGGAGCCGATGACGGCCCTGAACCCGGTCATGACCTGTGGCGACCAGATCGACGAGGTCCTCAGCCAGCACACCCAGCTGTCGCCCGCCGAGCGGCGCGAGAAGGTGCTGAACATCGTGCGCGAGGTGCTGCTGCCCGACCCCGAGCGCATGGTGGCCAGTTACCCGCACCAGTTGTCGGGCGGCCAGCGCCAGCGCATCATGATCGCCATGGCTCTGGTGCTCGACCCGGTGCTGCTGATCGCCGACGAGCCCACCACCGCGCTCGACGTCACCACCCAGGCGCAGATCCTGAAGCTGGTGCTGGAACTGCAGCACCGCCACGGTGCGGGCGTGCTGTTCATCACCCATGATTTCGGCGTGGTGGCCGAGGTGGCGCACCGGGTGGCCGTTCTGCGCCTGGGCGACATGGTCGAGATCGGCCCCAAGGCCGATGTGCTGCAGAAGCCGCAGCACGCCTACACCCGCATGCTGATGGCCGCCGTGCCCACCCTGCACCTGAAAGAACGTGCCAACGACCCTGGCGCGCCAGTGGTGCTGAAGGTGCAGGGTCTGGAGAAGATCTACAGCAGCAAGGGCTGGTTCGGCGCCGCGCGCAGCGTGCATGCGGCCAAGGCCGTCAACTTCGAGATCAAGCGCGGCCAGACGCTGGGCATCGTCGGTGAGTCGGGCTCGGGCAAGAGCACGGTGGCCCGCTGCATCGTGCGCCTGATCGACCCCAGCGGCGGCAGCGTCATGCTCGGCGGTGACCGGCCCGGCGAGCAGGCCGAGGACATCGCCATGATGTCGGCCGCCCGCCTGCGGCCACTGCGCCAGCGGGTGCAGATCGTCTTCCAGGATCCGTACCGCTCGCTCAACCCGCGCCGCACCGTGGCCGAGGCGATGATCGAGGGTCCGATGAACTACGGCCTGGGCCGCACCGAGGCCATGCAGCGTGCCCGCGACCTGCTGGCCCTGGTGCGCATGGACGGCAGCGCGATGGACCGCTATCCGCACCAGTTCAGCGGCGGCCAGCGCCAGCGCATCTGCATCGCCCGTGCGCTGATGATGGAGCCCGAACTGCTGGTGGCCGACGAGGCGGTCAGCGCGCTGGACGTGTCGGTGCAGGCGCAGGTGCTGCAGCTGTTCGAGGAGATCCGCAGCCGCCTCAACCTGGCCATGCTGTTCATCACCCACGACCTGCGCGTGGCCAGCCAGATCTGCGACCACCTGGCGGTGATGAGCAAGGGCCAGGTGGTGGAATACGGCCCGGCGCACCAGGTCTTCGGCAGCCCGCAGCATGCCTACACCCAGGCGCTGTTTGCGGCTGCGCCGGGCCGTGACTTTGCTTTCGGCACGGCGTGAAGGTGCATCGCCATGGACGCCTGGTTCAGTGCACACCATGCCGCCCACCACGGGCACGGTGAACTGATCGGCGGCCGCCTCGTCAGCGGTTTTGAATTGCCGGTGCGCGCCGACAGCGTGCGCAGTGCCTTCATCGACGCCCGTCTGGGCGCGGTGCATGCGCCGGCCGACGCCGGGCTGGCGCCGGTGCTGGCCGTGCATGACGCGCGCTACGTCGACTTCCTGCAGGGCGCCTGGGCGCGCTGGGCGGCGCTGGGCCACACCCACCCGGCGCTGGGCATGGTGTGGCACGCCGGGCTGGGCCTGCCGCAGACCGAGCCGCGCCACATCGAGGGCGCGCTGGGTTACTGGGCGCTGGACGCCGGCTGCGCCATCGTGCCCGGCACCTGGCAGGCCGCCTACTGGAGCGCGCAGTGCACCATCGGCGGTGCGCAGGCGCTGCTGGCCGGGGCGCCCAGTGCCTTCGCCATCTGCCGCCCGCCCGGCCACCATGCCACCGCCCGCGCCATGGGCGGCTACTGCTATTTGAACAACGCCGCCATCGCGGTGCAGCAGCTGCGTGACGGCGGCGTGGCGCGGGTGGGCGTGGTCGACATCGACTACCACCACGGCAACGGCACGCAGGCCATCTTCTGGCAGCGCAGCGATGTGTTCGTTACCAGCCTGCATGCCGACCCGCATGACGACTATCCGTACCTCAGCGGCCACGCCGATGAGGTGGGCGAAGGCCCCGGCGCCGGCTTCAACCTGAACCTGCCGCTGCCCGCCGGCACCATCGCACCGGCCTACCTGGCGGCGCTGGACATGGCCATCGACGCCACGCTGGCCCAGGGCTGCGGGGCGGTGGTGGTGTCGCTGGGCGTGGACACCTTCGCGCTGGACCCGATCTCGAAGTTCAAGCTCGCCAGCGCCGACTACCTGGCCATCGGCGCGCGCCTGCGCCGCCTGGGCGTGCCAGTGCTGTTCGTCTTCGAGGGCGGCTATGCCACCGACGAGGTCGGGCTGAACGCGGTCAACGTGCTGGTCGGGTTCGATCGTGGCTGATCATGGGCCTGCCATGCCACCGCATGGCGTGGACCTGCTGGCCGACGACCTGGCGGTGCGCACCACCTTCGAGTCGGCGCCAGACGGCATCCTGGTGCTCGGCCGAGACGGTCGCATCCTGGCCTTCAACGAGCGCTACATGGCGCTGTGGAACTTTCCGCCCGACATGCTGCTGCGGCGTGATCCGATGGAATGGCGCCACCACACCGCCGGCCAGCTGGTGCAAGCCCAGGCCTACCTGGACGGCATGCCGCAGCTGCTGCAGACCGACAGCAGCGGCATCTTCGACACCCTGACCCTGGTCGATGGCCGGGTGTTCGAGCGCCATGTGTCGCCGCTGCAGGTGCGCGGGGGCGTGCCGGCCGTGGTGGTGCGTTGGCGCGACATCACCGAGCGCAGCCGCGCCGAGCAGGCGCTGGCGCGGTCGCAGGCGCGGCTGACAGCGATCTTCCAGCATGCACTCAATGCCATCTTGCTGGCGTCGGAAGACGGTCGCTACCTGGACGCCAACCCGGCCGCCTGCCGCCTGCTGGGCTACACCCATGACCAGTTGATCGGCCGGCAGGTGTCGGAAGTGGTGGTGCCGGACCGCATCGACACCGCCGCCGTCTGGGCCGCCTTCTTGGCCGCCGGCAGTGCCAGCGGCCGGGTGCGCCTGCGCCGCAGCGACGGCAGCGTGGTCGATGCGCAGTACAACGCGGTGGCCAACGTGCTGCCGGGCGTGCACCTGTCGGTGCTGTCCGATGTGACCGAAGAGCTGCGCTACCAGCAGCGCCAGCAGGAACTGACCGCCCTGATGGACCTGGCCATGATGGACGCCGACCTGGTGTTCTGGGACGCCGACCTGCGCACCGGCCGCATGGGCTCGGTCAACGGCCACTGGCATGCCATGCTGGGCTACGGCCGCGACGAGGTGCCCGACACCATCGACGCCTGGGACGCCCTGGTGCACCCCGACGATGCCACTGCCCGCTTGCTGGCCTGGGAGGCCCACCTGCTGGGCAGCACCAGCACCTTCGAGACTGAGTTCCGCATCCGCCACAAGCTGGGCCACTGGGTGTGGATGCAGGCCCGCGGCCGGGTGGTGGAACGCGCGCCCGACGGCGCCCCGCTGCGGGTATCGGGCCTGCGCATGAACATCACCCGCCGCAAGGAGACCGAGGCCCGTCTGGAGGGCTTGGCCCACACCGACGCGCTGACCGGCGTGCTCAACCGCCGCCGCTTCACCGACCTGGCCGCCGACGAGTTGTCGCGCGCACTGCGCCACGGCACGCCGGTGGCGCTGCTGATGATCGACCTGGACCACTTCAAGTCCGTCAACGACCAGTTGGGCCACGCCGGTGGTGACGCCGTGCTGCGCAGCTTTGCCGCCACCACCGAGAGCGTGATGCGCCAGGGCGACATCTTCGGCCGGGTGGGCGGTGAAGAGTTTGCCGCGCTGCTGCCGCAGACCACGCTGGAGGGTGCGCTGGTGCTGGCCCAGCGGCTGCGCCAATGCATCCTGGCGCAGCCTGCGCAGGTGGGCGGCGTGCAACTGCCGTTCACCGTCAGCATCGGCGTGTCGACCTGGGTCGGCCCCGACAGCGGAGATGCCGACTTTGACCGCCTGATGGTGGCGGCCGACCGGGCCCTGTATGACGCCAAGGCCCAGGGCCGCGACCGGGTGGTGGCGGCCGACGCTGCGGGCTGATCCCCAGGCTGGCGGCCCGGCACGCGGGCGATACTGATCGCCGCTGCTCAACTGACCCGCCCCGCACATGCCCCGCATCCTGATCGCTGGCTACCAGCACGAGACCAACACCTTCGCCCCCAGCCTGGCCGACTGGCCGGCCTTCACCCGCGGCGACTCCTTCCCCGCCTTCAGCCAGGGCCGGGCGATGCAGGACCTGATGACCGGGGTCAACATCCCCATCGGCGGCTTCATCGACGCCGCCAGAACCCATGGCTGGACCCTGCTGCCATCCTGCTGGGCTGGCGCCATTCCGTCGAGCTTCGTCACCCGGGATGCCTTCGAGCGCATTGCCGACACCATCGTGGCCGATGTGCGCGCTGCCGCCGCCGGCGGACTGGACGGCATCTACCTCGACCTGCACGGCGCCGCCGTGGCCGAGCATGCCGCCGACAGCGAAGGCGAACTGCTGGCCCGGCTGCGCGCCATCGTCGGCCCCAAGCTGCCGATCGTCGCCAGCCTGGACCTGCACGCCAACGTCACCCACCGCATGCTGCGCGAGGCCGACGCCCTGGTCAGCTACCGCACCTACCCGCACGTGGACATGGCCGCCACCGGCGAGCTGGCGGCGCAGCTCCTGGCCCGCCGACTGCATGCCGGCCAGCGCGAGCCGCAGCATGCGCGGCGCCTGCCCTTCCTGATCCCGCTCAACGCGCAGAGCACCTGGATGCAGCCGGCCCAGGGCCTGTACGAGGCCCTGGCCGAGCTGGACAAGCGCCACGGCACGGTGCTGAGCTTCTGCATGGGCTTCCCGGCCAGCGACTTCGACGAATGCGCGCCGATGGTGTGGGGCCATGGGCCACAGGCCGAGGCTGCGGTGGAGCAGCTGTTCAAGCTGGTGGCCGACCCGGCGCAATGGCAGCAGCAGATCTTCAGCGCGCGCGACGCCGTCACCCAGGCCCTGGCGCTGGCGGCCAACGCCGCCAAGCCGGTGGTCATCGCCGACACGCAGGACAACCCCGGTGCCGGCGGCGACAGCAACACCACCGGCCTGCTGCATGCGCTGATCGCCCAGGGCGCGGGCAAGCGCCTCCCGGGTCAGGTGGCATTGGGCATGGTGTTCGATGCCGTTGCCGGCCGCGCGGCACTGGAAGCCGGCGTCGGTGCCGAGCTCGACCTGACCCTGGGCACCGCCGTGCCCACCTTCACCGGCCAGCTGAGCGACCCGCCGGTGCGCGGCCGCTTCAAGGTGCGTGCCGTCAGCGACGGCCGGGTGACACTGAAGGGCCCGATGATGCGGGGCCTGACCGTGAACCTGGGCCCCAGCGCCTGCCTGGAGATCGACGGCATCCTGGTGGCCGTGGTCAGCGGCAAGAAGCAGTTGCTGGACCGCGAACTGCTGCGCATGGTGGGCATCACCGCCGAGGCCATGCGCATCATCGTGGTCAAGAGCAGCAACCACTTCCGCGCCGACTTCACGCCCATCGCCAGCAGCGTGCTGGTGGCCAAGGCCGCCGGCCCGATGGCCGCCGACCCGGGTGATCTGCCGTGGAAGCACCTGGGCGCAGGGATTCGCACCCGGCCTTGACTCAGTCGCTCAACGTGGCCCCACCACGCCGGGGCTGATCCACTGCCGCCACACGTCCACGGCCACCGCCGGTCCGGCGGCGGCATAGGGCGCCAGCGCGGCCTGCAGCGCGGCGGTGTCGGTGCCGCGCGCCAGCAGCACCTCGGCCACCGGGCCGTCGGCCAGCGTGTACCAGGCACCCAGCCGGCCGGCGTGCACCAACTGGCGAAGCAGCGCGTGGCGCTGCGTGGCCGCCGGGTCGGCCCCGGCCGGCCGGCCGATCAGCACGATGCGCACCTCCTCGATGCGGGTGGCGTCGATGCCTTCGGTGTGCAGCGGTGCGTGGGCCACGGCGCGCCGGGCGTTGACCTGCATGTAGCCGTCACGCACATAGGCGTCGGGCTGGAAGTAGCCTGTCAGCGTGGTCAGGCTGTCGGCCCGCACCACCACGATGCCCCGCTTGGCCTGGCCGGGGTCGGCCAGCGGCCCGGCGGCCAGCAACTGCCCCAGCCCGAACAGGCGCTTGAAGTTGTCGATGTGGCCGGTCTGCATGGCGGCCACCGCGGCCTTGTCGGGCGGGGTGGGGCGGCCGGTTTCCAGGAAGATGAACCAGAGGTCGCTGGCGGGCGCCGATGGTGGGGTGCTGCAGGCGGCCAGCAGCGACAGGGGGGCGAGGCAGAGGGTGCGGCGATGCATGCCCGCAGCATCGGTCTGCGCGGCGCTCCGGTCAAGCGGCTGGGCCTGCAGGCGGTCAGCCGGCGTGCGGCGGCAACTGCGCCAGCGTGCGCACCGGTGAGGCGCCAATCACCGCGGCCTGCACCACGAACCCCGCCAGCGCCAGCAGCAGGCAGGCTGCGGCGCCCCACTGCGCGCCCACGGCCGCGCCCAGCGCCGCGCCCACTGGCCGCGCGCCCATGTTCACCGTGAGGAAGATCGCTGACACCCGCCCCAGCAGCGCCTGCGGCGTGACGGTCTGGCGCAGCGTGGTGCTGCTGATGGTCCACAGGATCGGCCCGGCGCCGAACAGGAAAAACGCCAGCCCGGCCAGCAGGCCGGTGGGCCACAGCAGCGTGGCGGTCATGGTGGCCATGGCCAGCACCGAGCACAGCGGCCCCAGCACCACCACCGTGCCGAAGGGCAGCGCCGCCAGGATGCGCGGCGCGGCCAGTGCGCCCAGCACCATGCCGGCGCCGTAGGCGGCCAGCGTGAAGCCCACCGCCTGCGCGTCCAGCCCCAGGCTGCGCATGGCGTAGGGCACATAGGCCGCCTGCAACACGAACCAGGCCAGGTTCCACGCCACGGCGGTCAGCAGCACCGGCCGCAGCAGCCGGTGCTGCCAGACCAGGGCCGCGCCCTCACGCAGCTCCAGCCAGGGGTGGCGCGGTGGGGCGGGGGCGCGGGCCGGCTCGGGCAGGCGTGCCAGCAGACCCACCGCCGCCAGCGACAGGGCCGTGGCCAGCGCAAACGCCAGGCCACCGCCGGCCCAGCCCACCAGCGCACCGGCCAGCGCCGGCCCGCCGGCATAGGCGATGCTGCGGGCCAGCTCCAGCCGGCTGTTGGCCGTGCCCAACTGGTCACGCGGGACCAGGGCCGGCACCAGGGCCGGCGCGGCCACGCTGAAGCCCACCGTGCCGGCTGCGCCCAGGAAGCCCAGCGCACCCAGCAGCAGCAGCGACAGCTGCCCGCTGGCCGTGCCCAGCAGCAGCCCGGCCAGCGACAGCGCGCGCAGTGATTCGGCCACCACCATCAGCCGGCGGCGCGATTGGCGGTCGGCCAGCAGCCCCAGCGGGATGGCCAGCAGCAGGAAGGGCAGGCTCTGCACCATGTGCAGCAGGCCGATCTGGCCCGGCCCGGCGTGCAGCGCCAGCACCGCCACCATCGGCACGGCAGCCAAGCTGATCTGCTCGGCGGCCTGGGCTGCCAGGTTGGCACCGGCCAGGCGCTGGAAGGGCGCGGGCAGGCCGGTGACGGGCGCCTTGTGGGGCGTCTTGTGGGGCGCCGTGCGGGCGGTTGGCTGGGGGGCCGGCTCGGCGTCGTCGGTCACGGAGGGGATGGCAGGCATGCGCCGATGCTGCCTGGGCGCACCCACGCCGGCTGGCCGTTTCCGGACCTGTGGACGCGGCGGGGGCGGATCAGGCGGCTGCGGGATCGCGCAGCCGCAGCCGCATGCGCAAGCCGACCGGCGTCATCGTGAAGTTCAGCTGCTCCACGGGCGCCTGGCCGTCGGCGGTGTCGACCCGGGCGATGTCGAAGTGCTGCAGCAGCACGGCCATCGCCATCTTCATCTCCAGCATCGCCAGATAGCGGCCCGGGCAGATGCGCGGCCCGGCGCCGAATGGCATGGAGATGCGCTTGGCGGCGCTGGCGGCCTGGCCGGGCCGGCCATCGGCCAGCCAGCGCTGGGGGTCGAACTGTGCGGCCTGCGGCACATGGGCGTCGCTGACCGAATCCACCCGCATCAGGCCGAAGACGATCATGCCGGTGGTGATTTGCACCCCGCCCACGGTGCTGTCGCGCAAGGCCTGTTGCGGCATCAGCGGGGCCACCGGTTTCAGGCGCATGGTCTCGTGGCAGCAGGCTTCCACGTAGTCCAGCTGCTCCACCATGTCCAGCGTAGGCAGGGGCTCGCTTCCGCACACCCGGCGCACCTCTTCGGTGGCCATGGCCAGCGTCAGCGGGTTGGCCCACAGCAGGTGGATCATCCAGGCGATGGTGTTGGCGGTGGTGTCCTCACCGGCCAGCAGCATGGTCAGCACATTGCCGGCCACCTGGCCGTCGTCGATGCCGCTGTCGGGCTGGTCGGCCGCGGTGATCATGGCCTCGAGCAGGTTGTGCGGGCCCTCGCGCCGGGCCGGGTCGGCCGCCAGCGTCGCGCGGGCCTGCACGATGAAGCCGTCCACCGCCTCCTTCACCACCACCAGGCTGCGCTGCAGCTCGCGGTCGGCCTGCGACGGAAACCATCGCCAGGTGGGCAGCGGGGCGAACACCCGCCGGGTGATCGCCGGGAAAATGGTGTCCAGGTGCTGCTGGATCACGTCGTCGTCGGTCTCCAGCGTGTTCACCGCCGCGCCGAAGGCCAGGCCGGCGATGGTGTCGACGGTGTAGCGCATCAGGTCGGCCTGCAGGTCGATGGCGGCGCCGCCCGCGGCCGCCTTCTGCCAGCGCCCCACCAGCCGCTGGGCCACACCCTGCAGCGATGGGAAGTAGCGCCGCACATGGGTGGGGTCGAAGCCGTGCATCACCATGCGGCGCTGGGCCTTCCAGGTGTCACCGGTGGCATTGAACACGCCCACCGGCAGGCCCATCTCCTCGACGATCTCGCGCAGCCGGCTGGTGCGGCGGAAGCCGTCGGGCCGGTCGCGCAGCATGGCCTGCACCAGGCTGTGGTCACCGAACACCACCGCCTTGCGCGGCCCCAGTTGCAGCTTGAAGATCGGCCCGTACTGGCGGCACCACTGTTCCATCTGCAGGTGCAGCCGGTCGGGCTTGATCTGCAGCAGGTTGCCCACCACGGGCAGCGCGCGCGGGCCGGGCAGGTCGTCGAAGCGGCGCAGCAAGGTTGCGGCGGTGGGGGTGTCCACGGTCATGGGCAGGTGTCTCCGTTGGTGGGGCAGTGCGGGGGCGGTGGCGGCTGTCGCCTGCGGCACGCAGGGCAGCCAGCACGCATGCCAGCATGGTGCCATGCCCCATCTGCCTGCCACGGTCTCGCTTCCCCCATGCTGAGCCCTGTGCTGCGGCCCGCGCTGATCCCGCCTCTGCTGGCCATCGCCTGGGGCCTGAACTGGCCGGCGGTCAAGACCATGCTGTCGGTCATTCCGCCGTTCTCCGCGCGGGCGCTGGGCCTGGGGCTGGGCGTGGTGCTGCTGGCCGGCCTGGCGCTGCTGCGGCGCACGCCGCTGTGGCCGCAGCGCGCGGCCTGGCCCGCCATCTGGGTGGGCGGGCTGCTGACGGTGGCGGTGTTCAACATCTGCACCGCGTTTGCGCAGCTGACCACCAGCACCTCACGCGCAGCCGTGCTCACCTTCACCATGCCGCTGATGTCGGCCGGCCTGGCCTGGTGGCTGCTGGGCGACCGGCCTGACCGCCGCAGCCAGATGGCCCTGGGCCTGGGCGGGCTGGGCGTGGCCTGTCTGGCGGTGCCGGTGCTGCACGCGCTGGCCGCGGCGGCGGGGGGCTCGCCCCAAGCGCCGGGGCATTCGCTCTGGGGCCTGCTGCTGCCGCTGGGCGCGGCACTGGCCTGGGCGCTGGGCACGGTGGCCACCAAGCGCTGGCCGCCGCCGGGCGACCGCATCGTGCTGACCGCCTGGCAGCTGGGCATCGGCGCCGCCGTGGCGGCGGTGGCGGCCCTGGTGGCCAGCGAGCGCCTGCCCACGGTGTGGCCGCTGCGCGTGCAGGTGGCGCTGGCCTGGCATGTGCTGATCGCCACCGCCGTGGCCTATGTGCTGTGGTACCGGCTGCTGGCATCGGCCAGCGCCACGGTGTCGTCACTGACCACCCTGGCGGTGCCGGTGGTGGGTGTGCTGGGCGCGATGGCCTTGGTGGGCGACCGGCCGTCGGCCACCGACTGGGTGGGCTTCAGCCTGGTGCTGGGTGGTGCGGCGCTGGCCATGCTGCGGGTGAGCAGGCCGCCGGCCTGACATGCCATGATCACTGCATGTTGAAGACCCTGAAAGACCTGTTCGACAGCCTGCTGCCACCCGCCGGCGGCACGCCACCGCAGGCGGCCGAGCACACCTTGCAGCTGGCCACCGCGGTGCTGCTGGTGGAGGTGATGCGGGCCGATGCCAGCTTCCATGACGCCGAGCGCCAGGCGGTGCTGGCGGCGCTGCGCAAGGTCTTCCACCTGGCCGATGACGAGGCCCAGCGTCTGGCGGAACTGGCCACCGCCACCGCGCAGCAGGCCACCGATCTGTTCGGCTTCACTTCGCAGATCAACAGCCGCTTCGACATGGCGCAGAAGCTGCACATGGTCGAGCTGATGTGGCAGGTGGCCTATGCCGACGGCCACCTGGCCGACCATGAGCGCCATGTGCTGTGGCGCGTGGCCGACCTGCTGCACGTGCCGCAGGGCGCTTACGTGAACGCCCGCATGCGGGCGCAGCAGGCGGCCGGGCTGGCTTGACTGCCCGGCTGCGGCCACCGGCTGCAGCCGGTGGCACCGTCAGGGCGTGCAGTCGCTGCGCGCCACGTTCGAGGGCGTGATCGACACGCTGGTGCTGGTCAGCACCGTGCCCTTGGCACCCACCCCGATGCCGAACTGCGCAAAGGCCTGCCACACCAGGGCGCAGCGGGCCGTGGCGTCGGTACCCGCCGTGTTGGCGATGGCCGCCAGCATGCCCGTGCGCATGTCCTCGTAGGCGGGGGTGGACGGCGTGTAGTTCATGCCGTCGACGAAGTGCCCGAACAGGCTGTCCGCCGGGCGGCCGCTGGCCAGCCACAGTTCGCGCAGCCGCCACATCGTCGCGGCGTAGACCTCGCCATCGAAGTGCACCCCGGTGCCGGCCACGTTGGCATAGGTGCGGCTGTAGCCGGCATAGCGGGCGCTGCGGATGCCGGTGGGGCTGCTGGACGAATACTCGCCGACCACATCGTCGCCGTTGACCATGAAGGCCACCACGTCGCTGGCGCCTTCGCCGAGGGCGCCCGCCAGCGGGCCGCTCATGGCGCCGATCATGCGCCAGGTCAGGCCGTGGCCATACTCGTGGTAGACCACGTCCGAGTCGAGCGAGGCGTCGATCTGCAGCGGCTGCACCGCCTTCTTGCGCATGGCGCCGGTGGCGCCCAGGCGGGCGCGCAGGTCGGTGCCGTCGGCCTGGCTGACCATCATCGACGGGATGGTGACGGTGGTGTCGGTGCCGCCGGGCCCGAAGATCGCCGAGGCATCGTTGTTGGCGATGATCACGCCCCGGGCGCCGGCCAACTGCGCGTTCTTGACCTTGACGGTGAAGGAGCAGGTGCCGCGGTCGACCAGCACGATCTTGCCGGTGACCTGGGCTGTCGGCAGCGCCTCGCAGCCATCGGCGCTGGTGCCCACGCCATCCAGCCCGGCCACCACGGGGAAGCTGATGCCGGTGGTGGTGAGCTGCGCCCCGAAGGACGATCCCTTGGCGCCGTAGGTCGGGCCACCGGACAGCACCAGCTCATGCGAGGGGCCGGTGCCGCTCCACAGGTACATCTGCATGCGCGGGCGCTGGCCGTCGGTGGGGGTGGCGAAGTTGGCGTTGTCGGTGCCGCTGCCGTCCTGGGCCTCGGCGTTCACCGGGTCGCTGCCGCGGCCGCCCTTGTTGAAGTTGTTGGTCTGGAAGTTGCCGGCCGCCTCGTTGAAGCCGTGCCGGTACAGGATGTCGTGGATGCTGTTGTTCAGGTAGAACAGGTTCTGCACCGCCACGGCCTTGTTCGTGGTGGTCGTGGGCGCCTGCGCGAGGTTGACCGCTGCCAGGAAGTTGCCGCTGGTCACTGAGGTGCCGCCCCGGTCGGCGCGGTTGTTGGCGTCGGCGTCGAGGTAGGCAGACACGTTGTTGCCGTTGATCGCGAAGGTGGTCTGGGTGCCCGACAGCCAGCCGCTGGGTGACTGCGCATTACCGGTGCCGGGGCCCGGCGCGACAGACTGCGGGCCCTTGCCCGGTGCAACGGGGAACACGTTGTAGCTGTCGTTGGCGGTGCGCCGCTCGACCGACACCACCTGCCCGCTGCCGTCGACCACGGTGTGGTCCAGCAGGTTCTGGCGCTGGGTCCAGGTCTGCACCAGGAAGCCTTCGGCCAGGCCGCCGCCGGCCTGCGGCAGCAGCACGCGGCTCACCTCCGGGTCGTTGTGGAAGAAGGCGCCGCCGGCAAAGCGCTGCACCGCGCCATCGCGCAAGCCCGCGCCGAAGCGGGCCGACACGCCGGGATGCACGCGGGCCATGGCCGCCGCCAGCGCCTGGCGCTCGTCGACCTGCGCCACCCGCGGGGCGGCGGCGCCCGGCTCGACGCTGCGATCGATCAGGTGCAGCACTTCGCCCCGTGCGTTCAGCGTGGCCTTCATGGTGGCGCCGTGCACCGGCACGCCGTTGACCGTCTGCTGCAGGCGCACATGGCGCAGTCCGCTGGCGCCAGGGCCGTCCCCAGTGGTGGTCAGCGATGCGGCGAGATCCGGGCCGCCGCGGCTGCGCAGCAGGCCAGCAACGATGGCCGCCGGCGCGGCGGTCGATGGCAGGGTCAGCGTCTGGCCCGGCGCAGCGTGCAGGATGCGGGCGGCCTGGGCAGGCGCAGCTTGCGCCAGCGCGTTGTGACTGGCGCAAACCAATGCTGCTGCACAGGCGATGGTGGTGAGGGAACGCTGCAGCGAGAGGCGCATGGGTGGGTCTCCAGAGGACAGGCTGATTGCCGAGGTCCCATGCTAGGCCGCGAAGATTCGCGCTTTCTGGAGAAGCCCCCCCCTGTTCGAAGGCCGGTCAAACCCTGATTTCGAACGAGCGGCCCTGACGGTGGCTGCCGCCCGCCTGGCCGCCGGTTCAGGCCACGTCGGCCCGGTAGAACGGCACGTCGCCCAGGATGGTGGCGCGGTGCATCACCCGCCGCGCGGGCAGGTAGTCGGCGGTGGCGTAGTGCTGGGTCAGGCGGTTGTCCCAGAAGGCCACGTCACCCAGCTTCCAGCGCCAGCGCACGGTGAATTCGGGCTTCGCCAGATGGGCGAACAGCTGGCGCAGCACGGCGTCGCTCTCGCTGGCGCCCAGCTCGACGATGCGGGTGGTGAAGCCCTCGCTGACGAACAGGCCCTGCAGGCCACTGACCGGGTGGGTGCGCACCACCGGATGCAGGCGCGGCGGGTGGTCGTGGCGGGCCTTCTCCCAGCGCAGCTTCTCTTCCGGCGTGCGGGCGAAGCGGTGCGCCGGAAAGCTCTTCAGGAAGTCATGCTCGGCGTTCAACCCGGCCAGCATGCGGCGGTACGGTGCCGACAGCGCCGCATAGGCAGCCACGCCGCTGGCCCACAGCGTGTCGCCGCCGCTGGGTGGCAGCAACTGGGCCGACAGGATGGCGCCCATCGCCGGCGCGGCCAGGAAGGTGACGTCGGTGTGCCAGTTGTCGTTGTCCGGCGGGTTGTTGTCACTGGTGTCGAGCACGATGATCTCGGGCACGCCAGGCGCCTGCGGGTACACCGGGTGGATGTGCAGGTCGCCGAAGCGCGCGGCCAACGCCCGCTGCTGCAATGGGTTGAGCTGCTGGCCTTCGAAGAACAGCACATGGTGGCGCAGCTGCGCGGCCACCAGGGCATCGCGTTGCGCGTCGCTGACGCCGTCGGACAACTGCAACCCACTGACCAGGGCGCCGATGGCCGGGCCCAGGGGTTGCACATGGAGGGTGGGGGCGCTCATGCGGGACGTCCTTGTGTCATCGAGCCGGCATTTTCCGCCAGGCAGGCCTGCAGGCCCGACGCCAGCGTGTCAGCGGGCAACTGGCCAGCCAGGCCGATGGCGACCAACGCGGCGCCGCCGGCCGGCGGCGTGGCCAACCGGCGCACGCTGGCATGCCGGCCGGCCCACTGCAGGCTGAGCCAGCGGCTGCCCGGCTGGGGCTCGCCCGAGCCATCGGCCAACGGCAGCCAGCCCTTCAGGCGCAGCACGCCTGCTGGCAGGGCGCGCAGCCAGGCCCGCAGCCTGGCTTCGTCGAACAGTCCTGTGGGCTGCTGCTGCCAGGCCTGGAACTGCGCGCCGTGGTTGGCGGTGTGCAGCCCACCACCGTGTGGCCGGTAGAGCGTGTCGTGCAGCAGCGCCAGCGGCAAGTCGGCATGGCGGGCTTCCAGCCATGGCGCCGGCGGTTGGCCACGCTGCGCCGCATCGGCCCGCACCCAGGCGCGGGCGCTGTCCAGGTCGGCGGCGCTGGCGCGGTCGGCGTGGTTGAACACCACCAGGTCGGCATGGGCCAGCGGGCGGGTGAGGCTGTCAGTCAGCAGCGGGTCGGCCAGGTGGCCGGCCAGGGCGGCGGCATCCACCAGCAGCAGCACAGCCTGCAGTTGCAGCCGCGGCTCGGCCATTGCGTACTGCGCGATGCGCCAGGGGTCGGACACGCCGCTGGCCTCGACCACCACCACGTCGAACGGCGGGCTGGCCTGCAGCAGCGTGGCGATGGCGGCCGACAGGTCGTCGCCGATGGCGCAGCAAACGCAGCCGTTGCTCAGCGCGACGGCGTCGCTGCCGGCCTGCTGCACCAGGGCGGCATCGACATTGATGGCGCCGAAGTCGTTGACCAGCACGGCGATCCGGGGTGCCTGCGGCTGCGATGCCGCCTGCGCCAGCCAGCGGTTCAACAGCGTGGTCTTGCCCGCGCCGAGAAAACCGCCGATGACGGTGAACGGGATGCGCTGCACCGCCGCCGGCCCCGGGATCAGCCGATCAGCCGCCCGCCGGGAACACCCGGCCCGACAGCACCGTGCCCCACACCGCGATGTCCTTCAACGCCATCGGGTCGACCGCCAGCGGGTCGTCGTGCAGCACCGCGAAGTCGGCGCGCTTGCCCACCTCGATGCTGCCGATCTCGTGGTCCAGCCCCAGCGTCCAGGCCGGGCCCAGGGTGATGGCGTGCAGCGCCTCGTCCAAGCGCAGCCGCTGCGACGGCCCCAGCACCCGGCCGCTGGGCGTGACGCGGTTGGCCGCGCACCAGGCGGTGAACAGCGGCGCCAGCGGCGTCACCGGCGCGTCGCTGTGGATGGCCAGGCGCACGCCGGCGTCCAGTGCGGCGCGGCAGTCGTCCAGCCGGTGGGCGCGGTCAGGGCCCATGGTCATGTCGTGGTGCTGGTCGCCCCAGTACCACAGGTGGTTGGCGAACAGGTTGGCGCACAGGCCCAGCGTGGCCATGCGGTCGAACATCGGCCGGTCGATCATCTGGCCGTGCTGCAGCGTGTGGCGGTGGCCAGGGCGCGGCGCGCGGGCCAGCACCCGCTGCACCGCGTCGATGGCGGCCAGGCTGGCCTCGTCGCCGTTGGTGTGGGTGTGGATGGTCAGGCCGGCGCGGTGGTAAACCTCGAAGTCGGCCTCGTACTGGCTGGGCGCTGTCACCCAGATGCCGTTCGGTGCGCCGTTCACATAGCCGGGCCAGCGCAGCCGCGCCGAATAGCCCTGGATCGAGCCGTCGAGCATCATCTTCACCAGGCCGAAGCGCAGCCGGTCGGTGCTGGTGGGCAGCAGCGACTGCACGTAGGCGGCGCCGTCGGCGGCGCCCTGGCTGCCGTGGAAGGCCTGGAAGGCCGGCAGGATGCGCACCGGGAAGCCGTCGTCATCGGTGTTGCGGCGCAGCACCGCCAGTTCACGCTCACCCAGGCGGTTGACCAGGTCGGTGGCGGTGGTCACGCCCTGCAGCCGGCAGATCGATCCGAAGGCCTGCAGCCCGGCGTCGTCCAGCGGCGCCAGCAGGCCGGCGTTGCCGGCATGGCGCAGCACCAGTGACATGGCGGCTGGCTCCTGCAGTTCGCCGTTGGGCTGGCCTTGCTGCGGGCCGGTGTGGAACTTCACCACGCCTTCCACGTCGGTGTCGGCGTCCACGCCGGCGATGGCCAGCATCGCGCTGTTGGCGTTCAGCAGGTGGCCGTTGGCATGGGCCACGATGATGGGCCGCGTGCCGTCGCCCACGCGGTCGAGGTGGTCCACCGTCATGCGCTCGCCGCCGAAGTAGATCGGATCGAACCCCCAGACGACCAGCGGTGCGTTGGCGGGCTGGCCGGCTGCGGCCATCTGTGCGTCGATCTCGGCCAGGCGCGCCACCACCGCGGCCATGCTGCGCAGGCCGGGCCACACCCGGCCCTGCGGGTCGCGCCGGTCGAACCAGCCCAGGTAGGGCATGTCCCACATGCCGCCTTCCTTCAGGTGGCAGTGGCCTTCCACGAAGCCGGGCAGCAGCACCTTGTCAGCGAACGTGGTGTCCAGCGTGGTGGCGCCCCAGGCGGCCATGCGGTCTGCGTCGCCCACCGCCAGGATGCGGCCGTCGCGCACCGCCACATGGGTGGCATCGGGCTGCGCCGGATTCATGGTGACGATGCGGCGGGCGGCGTAGACGGTGGTGGTCATGGGGGCTGCGGTGGTGGGGCTGAAAGCACAAGGGCCGCGCCCCTGTGGGGGGCGCGGCCCGATGCGGACCGATGCCGAGGTTAACCCGGCGCCTGGCGTGCTGCGGCGCAGGTCAGTGCGTGACGACGTTGCCCGCCACGATGCGCGGCACCACGCTGAACACGTTCGGGTCGCGTGCATCGACGAACACTTCCACCCAGTGCACGTTGGGCGAGCCGAAGTTCTCCACCCGGGTCAGGTTCTCCAGTGACACACCGGCGTCGACCAGCGGCTTGTCGACGCGGAAGTAATGGCTGTCGCCATGCGCCAGCAGCACCGGCTTGCCGAACGCGATGGTGCGTGCGGTGATCTTGGCGATCACCGTGTCGAAGCCCAGGCGCTGTGCGCTGCCGATGGCGTATTCCAGGCCCGGGTTGGCCTGCATGGCGATCAGCACACCGGCGCTGTTGGCGGCCACCGCGCGGTTGAAGGTCTCGTCGATCCAGGCCAGGCTGGCGGCCAGGCGGGCGTCGTACTCGGCCTGGCGCTCAACCGGGCGGTCGCCGCCGGCCAGTTGGTTCCACGGCGCCAGGTTGTTGGCGCTGCCCACCACATGCACGGCGGCCATGGTGGTGCCGGCAAATTGCCACAGTGTGTTTTCCACATACGCGCTGTGGGCGGCATGGCCGGGCGCGGCGGCCTGCGACAGCAACGACACCGCCTTCTTGCCGGTGCTGCGGCCGATGGTCGGGTAAAAGATCTCGCGGAACTTGGCCAGCCGCTCGGTCGGCAGGTAGCTGCCGTTGTTGGTGCGGTGGCAGTCGGTCCAGTCGTTGTCGCCGGGGGTGACGATGAAGGCGTCGTCGAACTTCTGGTACTGGTTGAAGCGCTTGATGAACAGCGCGTCGTCGCAACGCTCGCTGCCCTGCTTGACGTCGCCGGTGTGCAGCACGAAGCGCACGTTGCGCGACGCGTTGATGTCGCTGATCACGCGGTCGAACTTGGGCTCTTCGGCCACGCCATAGGGCGTGTCGCCGATCAGCGCGAACGACACGCCGGGGCGGATGTACTCGCCGGCGGCGGCCACCGGCAGGGTGGCGGCCAGCAGGCCGCAGGCGAGGCCGGCCAGCAGGCTGCGGCGCAGAAGGTGCAAGGTGTTCATGGTGGTGTCCAGGATTGTGGGGTGGTTGTCAGATGGCCGTGAAGGGCGCCGGGCTCAGCGGCGGCCCTGGCCCTGCCGCTTGCGCAGCAAGCCCAGGGCGGCCAGACCCGCCAGGAACAGGGCGTAGGACTCGGGCTCGGGCACGGCGGTGACCTGCACCGTGCCGCTGAGCAGGGCGGTGGCGTCCAGCGTGTCGCCGCCGGCGGCCAGGCCGGTGGCGCTGCCCAGCAGGCCGGTGCTGTCGTGGCTGAGGCTGAACAACAGGCTGTCGCCCACCCGGGTGTCCAGGCTGAAGCTGAAGGCGGTGCTGCTGCCGACAGCCAGGCCCTGCCAGCTGCCCAGGATGTTGCTCTGCGCGTCACGCACCACCAGGTCGAAGGTGGGCGTCACATCCAGCGACGGACCGGTGGTGTTGACCAGCGAATCTGCCGTGCCGGCAAACACCAGACGCACGGCGGTGCCAGCGGCCTCGCCGGTGCTGGTGACGGCCAGTTCTGCGTCCAGCAGCAGGCTGCTGCGGCTGGTGCCGCCGCCGAACTGGCCGTCACCGCCCAGGGTCAGCGCGCTAGTCGCGTCGAGGTTGAATGTCAGTGTCATTGCATTGCTGGCATCCAGCGATGCATTGGCCGACCACAGCTGGTCCAGCGTGGTGGTCTTGCCACCGCCGGCCAGGGCGTTGCTGGCGCTCAGGCTACCCAAGCCCAGCAGAAAGTTCTGGCCCGAGGCATCGGCCAGGCTGGCGCCATTGCTGAGCAGTTGGCCGTTGGCGTCGGCATCGAAGGCCAGGCCGCCGGTCACGCTGCCGCTGGTGATGGCCAGGCCAGCGGCCTGGGCCAGGCCGGTGCCCAGCAGGGCGGCGGCCAGCGCCAGGCGGCGCAGGCGGGGAAGTTGATGGGTGGGCAAGCGCATGGTGGGTCCTGAAGTGGATGGTTGGTTGGGCAGCGCGGTGCCGCGCCGCTGCAGGCAGATGCGGGCCGTCACTGCCGGGTGATGCGGTTCTGCGGGCCAGGTGCCACGCCGCCGGGCTGGGCCAGCAGGTAGGCCTCGAAGGCGTCGGTGTCCACCGCGCCGCCCAGGCGCTGGTGGCCCTGCACCAGCACGGTGAAGCCATCGCCGCCGTCGGCCAGGAAGCTGTTGACGGTGACCCGGTAGCTGGTGGCAGGGTGCACAGCCACGCCGCCGATGGCGATGTTGCTGACCTTGCTGCCGCAGGCATTGGCCGCGGTCCAGGTGTAGCTGAAGCCGGCCGACACCTGCAGGATGCGGTCGAAGCTGGTCTGGCCCAGGCAGTTGGCGAACTGGGTTTCCAACATCGTCTTGATCTGCGCGCCGTTCAGCGTCAGCGTCACCAGGCTGTTGCCGAAGGGCTGCACCGTGAAGGCATCGCCGTAGGTGACGAAGCCGCCCGCATTGAACGGCAGGTCGGCGCGGATGCCGCCCGGGTTCATGAAGGCCACCACCGCTTGGCCGGTGGTGGGGCTGCTGGTGGCGGCCAACTGGGCATCGGCGATCACATCGCCCAGCGCCGACTCGCCGGCGGCGTTGTTGCTGCGGCTGATGGCGTTGGTGATCTTGCCGATCACGCGTGCCTTGGGCACGGCCGACAGGCTGTCGTAGTGCGCCACCAGGTCGGTCAGCGCCGGGTCTTCGGCGGTGGTGGCGCCGGTGCCGGTGGTCAACACGCTGGCGCTGACGGCGGTCACGTCCTTGGTGCGGGTGTCGATGGTGAGCTTGATGTCGCCCAGGTTGCGCCCGTTCGACCCCGACGATGTCACCCGCACCGGCTGGCCGTTGGCCTTGTTGACCAGGCAGTTGTAAGCCTGGTGGGTGTGGCCGGAGATCACCAGGTCCACTTCCGCGTCCAGGCGGTTGACGATGTCGACGATCGCCCCCGAGATGCCGGTGCAGCTGGCCAACCCGCCGGTGGCCAGACCGCCCTCATGGATCAGCACCACCACGCTGCGGATGCCCTGGGCGCGCAGCTGCGGGATCAGCGCATTCACCGTGTCGGCCTCGTCGGCAAAGTTCAGCCCGGCTACGCCCGAAGGCGACACGATGGTGGGCGTGCCCTCCAGCGTCATGCCGATGAAGGCCACCTTGTTGCCCAGGAAGTCCTTCACGCCGTAGGCGGGGAACAACGTCTTGTTGGTCAGCGCCTCGGCCACGTTGGCCGCCAGGAAGCCGAACCTGGCGCCGGCGAATTGGCCGTCAGCGCGCTTGTCCTGCGGCAGGCCCAGGCCGGTGTAGGGGTCGGTCGGGTGGTTGCCGCCGTGCTGCATGCGCAGCAGCTCGGCCTTGCCTTCGTCGAACTCATGGTTGCCCACGGCATTGAAGTCGATGCCGATGCGGTTCATCGCCTCGATGGTGGGCTCGTCCTTGAACAGGGCCGACGTGAGCGGACTGGCGCCGATCATGTCGCCCGCCGACACCACCGCATGCAGCGGGTTGGCCGCCTTCAGCGCCTGGATGCGGGTGGAAAAGCGCGCCACGCCGGGGTTGCTCGCCGAACCCTCACCGGCCTTGATGTAGCCGTGGAAGTCGTTGAAGCTGATCAGCTGCACTTGCACGGTGCCGCCGATGCCCGACTGCTGCGCCGCGATCTGCAGCCGCACACGCTCGGTCGCGCTGATCAGGCCGCTGCGCTGCAGGGCCAGGCTGACGCTGCCGACATGCGCCAGGAACGCTGCCTGGTTGCCCCAGGGTGATTCATCGGCAATGCGGTCGTCCACCGACATGCCGTCAGCGCCGCAGCGGTCAGGCACCCCCGTGGTCTGGGTGCCCAGGGTGACGGTGCCAGCCACGGTGCCGGGCGTGCAGGCGGCCGAGGCCGGGGTGGCCAGTGCCATGCAGAGGCTGGCGGCGGCGAGGGCGGTGAGGGAGTGACGCATGGTTTGCCTTGCTTGATGAAAGTCTGGAACGGAGGCGGGGGACACGCAACCTGTGGCGCCGGGTCAGGCGCGCCGGCGGCGCGCAGCGGCGGCCAGCACGGCCAGGCCGCCGGCCATCAGCAGCCAGGCGCCGGGCTCGGGCACCGCGCTGACCGTGACGTCGGCCCACACCGCCTTGTGGTCGCTGCTGGGGTAGTTGGCGTACAGGTTCTGGTCACGGAAGTTGCCGACCAGGTCGTACACGTCGCCCGTGGTGTTGGGCGCGTTGCGGTCGGGGTCGGCCGGCCAGAAGACGCCCGCGCCGGTCATCGCCAGGTTGGCCGACGGCAGCACATAGTCGACACGCAGATTGCCGGGGGCGCTGTCGCTGAAATCGGCGGTGTCCTGGGTGGGGTCGCCCAGGTGCGACAGGTTGGCGCTGCCGTTGTTGCTGGGGTGGTCCTTGGCGTCCAGGCCGCCGGGGGCGCTGGGCGTCAGCGTGGTGTTGATCAGCGGGTTGCCCAGCAACTGGTTGATGGCGTTGTAGGCCTTGCCGTTGACCACGCCCTTGAAGCTGTCGCCGTCCAGCGGGTCGGCGTTGTAGTCGCCCGCAATCACGAACCTGGCGCCGGGCGCCAGGCCGCCGGTGCGGCCCTGGTCGTCATACAGATAGCCAGCGCCGCCGATGTAGTCGGCCCACAGGCGGATCTCGTCGTGGTTGCGCTTGCCGTTGCGGTCTTCGCTTCCGTCGAATGTGGGCGGTGTGGGGTGGGCGGTCAGGAAGTGCACGTCCTGGCCGTTGATGCGCACCGTCACATCGACATGGTTCTTCGACGACAGGCGCAGGTTGGCGATCTCGTCGGCGCTGTAGAAGTTCGACAGGTTGTTGGCGCCTGCCACCGGGTCGTTGGTCAGCAGGTTGCCGGGCATGTCCTTCCACTTGAAGTTCTGGAAGCTGCGCACGCCCACGATCTCGTACTTGCTGTAGACGGTGAAGCCGAACTGGCCGGCGAAGTTGCCGAAGCCCCAGGCGTCGTCGCCGCCCGACACCACGCCGTTGTTGTTCAGGTCGAACCCCGATGCCAGGCCGGTGTTGGTGTTGGGCGTGTAGCGGTGGGCGTACTGCAGGGCGCTGGTGAAGCCGCGCACCGCATTGCCGTGGCTGGCCGCCAGGAAGTTGTTCTGGAACAGTTGCGCCGCCTGGCTGCTGTAGCCCAGGCCCATCATCTGGCTGGATGCGGTCGGCGTGCCGGCCAGGTCGAAGTCGAACTCGTTGACCAGCAGCACATCGGCGTTCACCCGCTGCAGGATCTCGGCCACGTTGTGGGCCTGGCGGATGCGGTTGGCCACGGCGGTGGACACCCCGCCGGTGGCCAGCGGGTTGGCCAGGTCGCTCAGCAGCTGCCCGCTGGCGTCGCGGTTGAGCGACGCATTGAAGGTGGCAAAGCGCACCGTGGTGTCGGCGGCGGTGGCCGGTGCGCCGGCGATGGACAGGGTCAGTGCGGCGGCCAGGGCCAGTGGGGTGCGGTGCATGGAAAGTCCTCCAGGGGGGTGTGTCGGCAGCGTCGTGGGGGTCTGCTTGGGCGCGGTGCATGCCGCGTGCTGTCCCGCATCGTCGCGGCCGGGGGTGACCTGTTGACGGCGGCTCCGCGCCGCGCCGTGGTCCGTTCAGACCACAACCCATGGCTGGCGTGGCGGCCGTGCGGGCCGCAGAATTCAGCCAGCTTGTCACCATTGACCTCCACAGGAGCCCCCATGCCGAAGCCCCCACTGCCCACGTCAGACCGCGCCACCCCGCCCAGCCCTGGTCGCCGCCACGTGTTCGGCTGGCTGGGACTGCTGGCGGCTTGCCTGCCCATGCTGACCACGCGAGCGGCCTGGGCGCAGGGCCAGGCGGGCGCCGCACTGCGCCGCACCCCGACCCAGACCGAAGGCCCGTTCTACCCGGTCAACCTGCCCGCCGACACCGATGCCGACCTGCTGCGCCAGGGGGCCACGGCCTACGCCAAGGGCCAGCCCTGCTGGCTGGACGGCCAGGTGCGCGACACCGCTGGCCAGCCGCTGGCTGGCGCGGTGGTGGAGATCTGGCAATGCGACGCTGCTGGCCACTACCGCCACCCCGGCGACGGCGACCGGGCCGACCCCGAGTTCCAGGCCTTCGGCCGCGTGGTGGCCGATGCCCAGGGCCGCTACCGCTTTCGCACCATCCGCCCGGTGGCCTACAGCGGCCGCACGCCGCACATCCATCTGAAGGTGAAGCAGGGCCAGCGCACGCTGCTGACCACCCAGCTCTACGTGGCGGGCGACCCCGGCAATGCACAGGACTTTCTGTGGCGCCGGCTCAGCGATGCCGACCGCGCTGCACTGACCATGCCCTTCCAGCCGGTGGCCGATGGCCTGCGCGCCAGCTTCGACATCGTGGTGGCGGCCTGACATTTTTTTCGCCAGCCTGTCGAAACGCGGCAGGCCCGCCCGTCATTGTCAGAACCGGTGCAGGGTGCACCGGCCTTCCACCGATGGAGCCTGCGATGAAGTACCTTTTGATGATCTATTCCGATGAAGCCGCCGAAGCCACCATGACCGAGGCCGACGCCCAGGCCGAGATCGCCGCCTACGGCGCCTATGCCGGCGCCATGGCCCAGGCCGGCGTGTTGGTGGGCGGCGAGCGCCTGCGCCCCACCGGCGACGCCACCAGCATGCGCATCCGCGGCGGCAAGACCGAACTGCTGAACGGCCCCTATGCCGATACCCGCGAACAGTTGGGCGGCTACTTCATGGTCGACGTGCCCGATCTCGATGCCGCCCTGCACTGGGCCGCGCGCTGCCCCAGTGCCAACCACGGCACCATCGAGGTGAGGCCCATCTGGGCAATGTGACGGGCGATGTGACCTCTCGGCCCGCTGAGGCCGCCGCCACCGCTGAAGCGGTGGCGCGCCGCAGCTACGGCAAGCTGGTGGCGCTGCTGTCGGCCCGCACCCGCGATGTGGTGGCGGCCGAAGACGCCCTGGCCGATGCCTTCGCCGCCGCGCTCGGGGCCTGGCCGGCGCAGGGCGTGCCGGCCAACCCCGAGGCCTGGCTGCTGACGGCGGCACGCCACCGGCTGATCGACGCCGCCCGGGCGCGCCACACGCACGACGCCGCGTCCGACACCCTGCGCCTGCTGGGTGAATGGGCGCAGGCTGCCACTGACATCGCGGGCCAGCGCCCCGAGATCCCCGACCAGCGCCTGGCGCTGATGTTCGCCTGCGCCCACCCGGCCATCGACGCCCACCTGCGCGCGCCGCTGATGCTGCAGGTGCTGCTGGGCTTCGACGCGGCGGCCATCGGCTCGGCCTTTCTGATGGCGCCGGCCACCATGGGTCAGCGCCTGGTGCGGGCCAAGGCCCGCATCCGCCAGGCCGGCATCCCGTTTGCCGTGCCGCCGCTGGCCGACCTGCCGTCGCGCCTGGGCACCGTGCTGGACGCCATCTATGCCTGTTATGCCGAAGGCTGGAGCGACCCCGCCGGCACCGACCCGCAGCGCCGCAACCTGGCCGACGAGGCGCTGTGGCTGGGCGGCCTGGTGGCCAGGCCTGCTGCCCGACGAACCCGAAGCCCTGGGCCTGCTGGCGCTGATGCTGCACAGCCACGCCCGCCGCGCTGCCCGGCGCGATGCCGCCGGCCGCTACGTGCCGCTGGCCGCACAGGACACCACCCTATGGGACGCCCGCATGCTGCGCGAGGCCGAGCGCCTGCTGCACCGCGCCGGCACGCTGGCGCTGCAGCCCGGCGCCGGCCTGCAGCGGGTGGGCCGCTATCAGTTGGAGGCTGCCATCCAATCGGCACACGGCGTGCGGCGCGTCACTGGCGTGGCCGACTGGCCCGCCATCGTGGCGCTGTACGACGCGCTGGCGCTGCTGACCGATTCACCGGTGGTGGCGCTGAACCGTGCGGTGGCGCTGGCCGAGACCGCCGGACCGGCCGCCGGCCTGGCGGCGCTGGATGGGCTGGCCGGCGATGCCCGCCTGGCCGACTACCAGCCCGCCTGGGCCGCGCGCGCCGATCTGCTGCAGCGCCTGGGCCGCATGGCGGAGGCGGCCGCTGCCTACGACCGCGCCATCGGCCTGGAGGCCGACCCGGTCGTGCGGGCCTATCTGCAGCGGCGACGGCCGACGCCGGGCTGACGGCCATGCCGGCGCAGCCGCACCGCCGACTGGCCTGCGGTGCGGCAGGCCAGTCGGGCCGCCAGAGCGCCGGTCCGCACGCAGTTCTGCACGAAAGCCGGGACAAGACGGGCAAACCCTTCAAGCCGCAGCCTGGCGGGTCGACACCTGTCTGAACACCCTCCAAGGACGCCATGTGCCAGCACGCCGCCAGACCGCGCCGCTACATCGACCACGCTGATCAGCTGCCCACCCTGCCCGAAATTGCGCAGCAGTTGATCACCAGCTTCGGCCGCGATGATGTCGCGCTGCACGAGCTGGTCGCGCTGATCCGGCAGGATGCAGCGCTGTCGGCGCGCCTGCTGCGGCTGGCGAATTCGGCGCTCTACTGCAGGCCCTTTGGCGACCGCGTCACCCGGCTGCAGGACGCCGCCGCCTTGATCGGGCTGGGGCCGCTGCGCGCGCTGGCACTGGGTGCCTGCCTGGCGCAGGCCTTTCCGCGTCGGCCCGGTTTCGACCGGCTGCGCTTCTGGCGCCAGAACTTGGCCACCGCCGCCTATGCGCGCTGGTTGGCGGGCACGCTGTCACTGGACGCCGACCTGGCCGAGGTGGGCGGCCTGGTGCTGCGCTCGGGCGAACTGCTGATGCTGCTGGCCGACCCGGGCATGACGGCGCTGGTGGAATCGCTGGCCGGTGCGCCCGACAGCGTGTTTGCCCTGCAGCGCCAGCACTTCGGCTGCACCCATGCCGAGCTGAGCGCCGAGTTGGCCAGCCGCTGGCACTTTCCCAGTGACATCGTCGATGCGCTCTACACCGCAGCCGACCCGCTGGCCGCCCAGCCGTTCTCGGCGCCGGGTGCGCTGCTGCGGGTTGCCAGCGTGCTGGCCGACGCCGCCGCCGACGGCCTGGCACCACTGCCGGCCTTGCTGGCCTGCCAGCCGGACCTGGTGCGGGTGCTGGGGTTGGACCTGCACGCGCTGGCGCCGCGCCTGCCGGACCACGGCCAGGTCACCGCCTTGGCGGGCGACCTGGTCTGCTGAGCCTGGCGCCACCACCGGGCGGCAGCAGGCTCGCCGCGCTCAGCCCGCGCCCGTCAGCAGCGCCGCCGCGCGGTGGATGCCGGCGCGGATGCGCGGGTAGGTGCCGCAGCGGCACAGGTTGCCGTTCATCGCCGCGTCGATGTCGGCGTCCGTCGGCTTCGGCGCAGCCTTCAGCAGCGCGGCGGCCGACACCAGCTGGCCGCTCTGGCAGTAACCGCACTGCACCACGTCCAACTCGGTCCAGGCGGCGCGCAGCGCGGTGATCTCGGGGCCCTGCAGGCCGTCGATGGTGGTGACGGCACGGCTGCCCACGGCCGACAGCGGCGTCACGCAGCTGCGGGTGGGCTGGCCGTCGATCTGCACCGTGCAGGCGCCGCACAGGGCCATGCCGCAGCCGAACTTGGTGCCGGTCATTTGCAGGTCGCCGCGCAGCACCCACAGCAGCGGGGTGTCGGGGGTGGCGGCCACGGTCTGGGTCTTGCCGTTGACTTGGAGGGTGGTGGTCATCGGGGGTCTCGCTCAGGCCAGTTTCAGCGGCAGGCTGCGCAGGCGCTTGCCGGTCAGGGCAAACAGGGCATTGGCCACCGCTGGGGCGATGGGCGGCGTGCCGGGCTCACCCACGCCTTCGGGCGGCAGGGCGCTGGGCAGGATCTCGGTGGTGATCACCGGGCAGTCGGCACCGCTCAGCAGCGGCTGCTGGTGGAAATTGGTCTGCTGCACCTGGCCGGCCTCCAGCGTCACGGCGCCGTACAGCGCGGCGCTGAGGCCGAACACCACCGCGCTCTCCATCTGCTGGCGGATGTGGTCGGGGTTGATGGCGGTGCCGCAGTCGATGGCGGCCAGCACCCGGTGCACGCGGATGCGGGTGCGGTCGGCCGGATCCAGCGACACCTCGGCCACCTGGGCCACGATGCTGCCGAAGCTGTGGTGCAGCGCGATGCCGCGGGCCCGCGGTGCGCCGTCGGCCGCCGGTGCCAGCGGCTGGCCCCAGCCGGCCATGTCGGCCGCCTTGCGCAGCACGGCCGCGTGGCGCGGGTGCTGCTGCAGCAACGTCAGGCGGAAGGCCAGCGGGTCTTGCCCGGTCGCATGGGCGGCCTCGTCGACGAAGCATTCCTTGAAGAAGGCCTGGTGCGCATGCCCCACGCTGCGCCAAAAGCCCACCGGCACCGGCAGCGGCACGATGGCATGGCTGATGCGCGCGGTGGGCCATTCATACGGCTGGTCGAACGCGCCTTCGGCGGTGGTCTTGTCGGGCCCGCCGCCGGGCAGGCCGAACTGCCGGCCGAGGAACTGCTGGATGATCGACGGCCCGGCCGATGCCGCCACCCAGGCCGTCAGCCGGCCCTGGCTGTCGAAACCGGCCTGGTAGCGCGCCACGCAGGGCGGGCGGTAGAAGTCGTGCGTGCTGTCCTGCTCGCGGCTCCAGAAGGTCTGCACCGGCACGCCGGGCAGCGCCTTGGCCACATGCGCGGCCTGGGCGATGAAGTCGACCTCCAGTCGGCGCCCGAAGCCGCCGCCCAGCAAGGTGACGTTCATCGCCACCTGGTCGCTGTCGAGCCCCAGCGCCTGGGCGGCTGCCCAGCGGCCCAGGCCCGGGACCTGGGTGGGCGCCCACACCGTGGCGCGCGGGCCGTCCTTGGCGTCGGGCGTGTAGTGCACGGTGCAGTTCTGCGGCTCCAGCGTGGCATGGGCCAGCAGCGGGGCGCTGTACTCGGCCTTCAGGGTGCGTGCGGCCTGCTGCAGCGCAGCGGCCGGGTCGCCCTGGCTGAAGTAGTCGAAGCCGTCGTCGGCCGCCAGCCGGTCGGTCAGTTGCTGGGTGATGCCGGCGCTGTTCAGCGTGGCGGCGGGGCCGTGGTCCCACTGCACCACCACCGCCTTGGCGGCCGCCATGGCCTGCCAGGGCGTGGCCGCGATGGCGGCCACGCCGCCGGTGCTGCCGTGCAGCGGCGGCACCGCCAACACCTGTTGCACGCCGGGCAGGGCCAGCGCCGCCTTGGCATCGAAGCTGGCGACCTTGCCGCCCAGCGTGGGGCACATCAGCACGCTGGCAAAGCGCTGGCCGGGCTGCAGGACATCGATGCCGAAGCGGGCGCTGCCGTCGTGCTTGGACGCAGCCTCATGCCGGCGCATCGACTGGCCGATCAGAGTGAATTGCTCGGCTGTCTTCAGCGCCGGCTTGGTCGGCAGCGGCAGTTTGGCCGCACGCTCGGCCAGTTCGCCAAAGCGCAGCTGGCGGTTGCTGGCCGCATGGCGCACCACCCCTTTGGACACGCTGCAGTCGGCCGCCGGCACGGCCCAGGTCTGGGCGGCAGCGGCCACCAGCATGGCGCGGGCGCTGGCGCCGGCTTCGCGCATCGGCAGCCACAAGTCCTTGAGGCTCGACGACCCGCCCGTGGCCTGCAGGCCGAATTCACGCATGGTCTTGGCCGTCAGGTGGCTGGCCAGACGCTTGATGGTGCCGTCGTTGTCCGGGTGGAAGGGCAGGCCATCGACCATGGTGGCCAGGTTGTTGTAGACGGCGTCCAGCGGCGGATGCTCGGTGCGCACTCGGGCCCAGTCGGCGTCCAGTTCGTCGGCCAGCACCATGGCCAGGCTGGTGTGCACGCCCTGGCCCATCTCGCTCTTGGGCACCATCACCGTCACGGTGTCGTCGCTGGCGATCTTGACCCAGCCGTTGAACACCTGCTGCCCGGCGGCGGCCGGCAGCGGCCGGCTGCCCACCAGGCGCTGGCGCACCGGCATCAGGCCCCAGCCCACCACCAGGGCGGTGCCGGCGGTGGCCACGCCGGCGGTGGCCAGAAGAAACTTGCGGCGGGTGCTCATGGTTGGGGGCGGTTCAAGATGTCCATGGTGCAAGGGTAACCGCCCGGGCTGCCGGTCTGCCGCAGCAGAGGCGCTGGCTGTTCAGTGGCAGAACGTGCAAAGCTTGTCATTCGGCCCGCTGGCGGCTGGCCGCTCGGCAGCACGCGGCAGTCGGGTTCCGGTACTGTCGCGGGCCATGTTTGCAAGTGCCGATCCACCGGCCTGAACCGCCATGTCGCGCATGCCTCGGGCCAATCTTCGCCACCCCGGATCTGCCTTCGCCAGCCTGCTGGACGAAGAGGCCGAAGCGCTCGCTGGCTATCCGGTGCGTGCGTTGCTGGAGGCCTGGCTGACGCCGCGGACGCCCGCCGACGTGCGCCTCGATGCGTCTGCGGGCGTGCTGTTGCAGCGGGTGTTGCGCAGTTGGGTGGCAGCGCTGTCGCGGCAGCTGTCGGGGATGGCGCCAGGCGGCGGCCCGGTGGCCGAGCAGGGGCGCTTGCGCACGCGGGCCAGCCGGCATGCCCTGGAGCGACTGCTCCGGTTGGTGGAGCAGGCACGGGTCGCGCAACCGGCAGCCGAGCGTCAGCGCGCCCGGTGTGTGCACGCCCCGGCCTTGCACGACCCGGCGGTGGACGCTGAAGCCGCTGCTCCGGCCACCGACACATCGGCGGCGGCGTCGCTGCGCAGCCCGGTGCATTGAGCCGGGCGCCTGCCGCGCCGGTGCGGATGCATCAATCCAGCTTCAGCCCCAGCTTGCGGACCACCCCGCCCCAGCCCTCGTACTGCTCCTTCCCGGACGCGGCACGCTCGGCGGCAGTGCTGCTGACGATCTCGCTGGCGCCGTCGGCGTAGATCTTGGCCACATCCGCCCCGCCGTCACCCAGGACGACAGCGTGCCGCCTCGTCGAGCCCGCACGGTCCGGCGTCGGCGCTCAACTTCAGTCCCGCAACGCCGAAAACCAATCACCGCAACGGCATTCCCCGGGAATCCCTCCCGCCGAACTTGGCCCTGTCGAACCGAATGGCCAAGCCCCTCATGAGTGCAATCACGGTGTCATCGACGGACGGCGCCAGCCTGCCGTTGCCCAGCGACGGCACAGCCGACTGGTTTGTCGAAAGGCGCCGCCAGCGCGTGCTGCTCAAGACCGGCGCACTGCAGGATGCGATTTTCAACAGCGCAAATTTCTCCAGCATCGCCACTGACGCCAAGGGCGTGATCCAGATCTTCAACGTCGGCGCCGAGCGCATGCTGGGCTATGCCGCGGCCGATGTCGTGAACAGGATCACCCCGGCCGACATCTCGGACCCGCACGAGGTCGTCGCACGGGCCGAGGCACTGAGCGCCGAGCTCGGCACGCCGATCACGCCGGGTTTCGAAGCGCTGATCTTCAAGGCCTCGCGCGGCATCGAGGACATCTACGAGCTGACCTACATCCGCAAGGACGGCAGCAGCTTCCCCGCGGTGGTTTCAGTCACGGCGCTGCGCGACGACCAGGGCGCCGTCATCGGTTACCTGTTGATCGGCACCGACAACACCGCGCGCAAGCAAGCCGAGGAGGCTCTGGTGAAGGCAGGCGCGCTGCAAAGCGCGATCTTCAACAGCGCGAACTTCTCGAGCATCGCCACCGACGCCAAAGGCGTGATCCAGATCTTCAACGTCGGCGCTGAGCGCATGCTGGGCTACGCTGCGGCCGACGTGATGAACAAGATCACGCCGGCGGACATCTCGGACCCGGACGAAGTGATCGCCCGCGCGGAAGCGCTGAGCGCCGAACTTGGCACACCGATCACGCCGGGCTTCGAGGCGCTGGTCTTCAAGGCCTCGCGCGGCATCGAGGACATCTACCAACTGACCTACATCCGCAAGGACGGCAGCCGCTTCCCCGCGGTGGTCTCCGTGACCGCGCTGCGCGATGACCAGGACACCATCATCGGGTACCTGCTCATCGGGACCGACAACACGGCGCGAAAGCAGATCGAGGCCGAACAGCACAAGCTCGACCAACGCCTGCGCGATCAGCAGTTCTACGCACGTTCGCTGATCGAATCGAACATCGACGCGATCATCACGACCGATCCCTCCGGCTTCATCACCGACGTCAACAAGCAGATGGAGGCCCTGACCGGTTGTACCCGGGACGAACTGATCGGCGCACCGTTCAAGCACTTCTTCACCGACCCCCAGCGTGCCGAGGCGGCGATCAATCGGGTGCTGCGTGAGAAGAAGCTGACCGACTATGAACTGACTGCACGTGCGCGTCACGGTGGGCAGACCGTGGTGTCCTACAACGCCACCACCTTCTACGACCGGGACCGGACGCTGCAAGGCGTGTTCGCCGCGGCGCGCGATGTGACGGAACGGCGCCGCCTGGACCAGGCCTTGCGCGAGAGCAACGTGGAACTCGAAGCTGCGCGGGCTGCCGCGGAACGGGCGAACCTGGCGAAATCGGCGTTTCTCGCCGCCATGAGCCACGAGATCCGCACGCCGATGAATGGCGTCATCGGCATGATCGACGTGCTCGAACAGGGCATGCTGCAGCCCGAGCAGTTGGAGATCGTCGGCATCGCGCGCGAATCTGCCTATGCGTTGTTGACCATCATCGATGACGTGCTCGACTTCTCGAAGATCGAGGCCGGCCAGTTCCAGGTCGACAGCGAGGCCATGGACGTGGCCGCCGCGGTGGACGGCGTCTGCGACACGCTCGACCCGGTGGCCGTCAAGAAGGGCGTGCGGCTGACACTCTTCACCGACCCGATGATCCCGCCGCGCCTCGGCGGCGACGCGGCGCGGTTGCGCCAGGTGCTGATCAACCTCGTCGGCAATGCCATCAAGTTCAGCGGCAGCCGACCGGGTGGTCGGGTGTCGATCCGCGCCACGCTGGTCGAACTCGGCCCGGTGAACGTGGTCGTGGACTTCAGCGTGGTCGACAACGGCGTCGGCATGACGCCCGAGACCTTGACACGCCTGTTTGCGCCCTTCACGCAGGGCGATGACAGCACCACCCGGCGCTTCGGCGGGACAGGGCTGGGCCTGAGCATCTCCTACGGCCTGATCGAACTGATGGGCGGCACCATCGACGTGACGAGCCAGCTCGACCATGGCTCGACCTTCACCGTGCGCATGACGCTGGCGGCTGTTCACGAACCGGGCGCGGCACCGGACGCGATCGACCTGTCCGACGTCAACTGCCTGGTGCTGGGCGGCGACGACAGCCAGGCCGACGACCTGACTGTCTACCTGAGGCACCAGGGCGCGGCCGTGCAGCGTGCAGATGACGTGGCGCTGGCGCTGCACAAGCTGCGGGCAGAGGGGGTCATCGGACGGTGGATTGTCGTGCTCGCCGCCGACGCCGGCGGCAACGACCTGGTGGGCCAGTTGCGCGACGGGGCGCGCGGTCGACCCGACCTGTCCCTGCGCTTCGTTGTGCTCAGTCCTGGTCCGCGCCGGCAACCGAGAATCCTGGCCGACGATGTGGTCGGCATCGAAGGCGGGGTGCTGCACCGCGATCTGTTCCTGAGTGCCGTGGGCATGGCCGCAAGCGTGCCCGCGGCGGTCCGCCACCCGCAGGACGCGCTGGATGCTGCGCTGCCGATTCCGGCAGCCGCCCGAGGCGACCTCATCTTGGTTGCCGAGGACAACGAGATCAATCAGAAGGTGCTGCTGCGGCAGCTTGCACTGCTGGGCTGCACGGCGCGGGTGGCTGCCAACGGGCAGGAGGCGCTGGACCTCTGGCGTGAGGGCGACTACGCGCTGCTGCTCACCGATCTGCACATGCCGCAGCTGGACGGCTACGAGCTCACCGCCGCCATCCGCCTCGCCGAAGGCGGCCGCAGGCCCATCCCGATCGTGGCGCTGACGGCCAACGCGCTGAAGGGCGAGCGCAAGCGCTGCTGCGAACTCGGCATGGACGACTACATGAGCAAACCCGTGCAGCTCGCCAACCTCAAGGCGATGCTGCACAAATGGTTGCCCGAACGCGCCCTGCCCGCGGCGCAGCCCGCGTTGCGTCAGGACGGCCAGCCCGTTGTTGCGCCGGCGGCGGATCTGCGGGTGCTGGTGCAGTTGCTCGGCGGCGACCTGCGCATGATCGACGAGTTGGTGGACGCGTTCCGCAACTCCGCCGGCCGCGCCAGCGCTGCCATGCACCTTGCCGCCGGTCCGCAGCGAGCCCAGGCCATGTCCGACGTGGCCCACACCTTGAAGTCGGGTGCACGTTCGATCGGCGCGCATCGTCTCGGCGACGCCTGCGAGGCGATCGAGCAAGCCGTCGAGCTTGGGGATGGGCCGGCCCTGGCGACCCTGGTGTCGACATTCGACCAGGAGCTGGCGGCGGTCGTCCAGCACCTCGATACGGGTCGGACCCCCAGTCGCTTCGATGGAGACAGCCCGGCGCATGCGTCGATGGAGGACGACTTGCTCGTGGCCAAGACACCGACTTGGCCACGGCCGGTGGTGTTGCTGGTGGTCGAGGACCATGAATTCACGCGCACGCTGATCGGCAAGATGCTGGACCCCGTGCGCTTCGACATCAGATATGCCGAGGGCAGTCAGGCGGCGCTCAGGATCCTTCGCGACCTACAGCCGGATCTCGTGCTGATGGATATCCGGCTGCCCTTGCCGGGCCTGGACGGCTTGGCGCTGACCCGACGCTTGAGTGCTGATCCGCGTCACCGGTCGATCCCGGTGATCATGATGACGGGTGACGCACGGCGGGAAACGGTGCTGAAAAGCATGGAAGCCGGGGCCGCATCGTTCGTGGTCAAGCCGTTCGACCGCGAGTCGCTGATGGCCAAGATCCAGACCGCCCTGGGGGGCTGAGGCACCAGTTGGAGGTTCAGCCTGCAGCCCAGCGTGGCCGCCGATTGCCGGCACGCACTGTCTGACCGCAGCCAGGTTGTCCGCGCGCCTGGTCTCGCTGGCGAACGCTCTGCCTGCGCGGAGGACGCGCCCGCGCTCAATCCAGCTTCAGCCCCAGCTTGCGGATCACCCCGCCCCAGCGCTCGTACTGCTCCTTCACGGACGCGGCATGCTCGGCGGCGGTGCTGCTGACGATCTCGCTGGCGCCGTCGGCGTAGATCTTGGCCACGTCGGGTTCCTTCAGCGCGGCGGCCAGGGCACCGTTGACCTTGGCCAGCACCTCGGGCGGCATCTTGGCCGGGCCGAAGAACTGCATCCCGCCGGTCACGTCCACGCCGGGCACGCCGGCCTGGGCCATGTTGGGCAGGCTGCCCAGCGCGGCGTAGGGCTTGGGGTCGGTGAAGGCCAGCATCTTCACCTTGCCGCCCTTGGCATTGTTGATGGCGGTGGTGGGCCCGTCGAACAGGAAGTCGACCTGCCCGCCCATCAGTGCCATGCCGGCATCGGCCGAGCCCTTGAACGGGATGTGGGTCATCGTCGTGCCGGTGGCCTGCTGCATCAGCTCGGCCACCAGGTGCGAGGTGCTGCCGGCCGAGTAGGAGGCGTAGTTCAGCTTGCCCGGGTTGGCCTTGGCGAACTTGATCAGGTCGGCCACGCTGTTGAAGGGCGAGTTGGCCGGCACGGTGAGCACGGTCGACGAGCGCGCGGCGAACATCACTGCCGTCAGGTCCTTGAACGGGTCGTACGGCAGCTTGCTGAACAGGTGCGGGTTCTGCCCGGCGGTGACGCTGATGGTGTACAGCAGCGTGTGGCCGTCGGCCGGCGCGCGCACCACCTCCATCGTGCCCAGGATGCTGGACGCGCCGGGCTTGTTTTCCACCAGCACGGTGGTGCCCAGCGATGTCTGCAACTTCGACGCCAGCAGCCGGGCCTGGATGTCGGTCTGACCGCCGGCCGGGAAGGGCACGACGATGCGGATCGGCTTGCCGGCGATGGGGAAGGTCTGGGCCTGGGCGGCCAGTGGCAGCAGGGTGGCGGCCGCAGTGGCCAGCAAGGTGCGCAAGAAAGCGTGGCGGGTGGGCATGGGCATCCTCCGGTTTGGATGCGTGATGGTGCGGCAAACCGTGGGCCGATGGCGCCGGGGAATTCACTGTCAAGCTGGCGACAACTGGCGCCGTGCCGCTGGCCACGCGCCCCTGGTTATGCTGCGGCCATGACTGCTCCTGCCATCACCTTCTCCGACATCGAAACCGCCGCTGCACGCTTGGCCGGCGTGGCCCACCGCACGCCGGTGCTGCGTTCACGCACCGCCGATGAACGCACCGGCGCCCAGGTGTTCTTCAAGGCCGAGAACCACCAGCGCATGGGTGCCTTCAAGTTCCGCGGCGGCTACAACGCGCTGGCCGCCTTCACGCCGGAACAACGCCGCGCCGGCGCGCTGGCCTTCAGCTCGGGCAACCATGCGCAGGCCATTGCGCTGTCGGGCCGGTTGCTGGGCATCCCCACGGTGATCGTGATGCCGCACGACGCACCGGCCGCCAAGCTGGCCGCCACCCGCGCCTACCAGGATGGCCAGCCGGGCAGCGCCGTGGTGATCTACGACCGCTACACCGAAGACCGCGCCGCCATCGGCGCGCGCATCGCCGCCGAGCGCGGCATGACGCTGATCCCGCCGTTCGACCACCCGCATGTGATGGCCGGGCAGGGCACGGCCGCGCTGGAATTGATCGACGAGGTCGGCCACCTGGACGCGCTGCTGGTCTGCGTGGGCGGCGGCGGGTTGATTTCGGGCTGCGCCGTGGCGGCCAAGCACCGGCTGCCCGGCATCACCGTGGTGGGTGTGGAGCCCGAGGCCGGCAACGACACCCAGCAGAGCCTGGCCGCCGGCCGCATCGTGCACATCGACGTGCCCAAGACCATCGCCGATGGCGCCCAGACCCAGGCCAGCGGCGCGCTGACCTTCCCGATGATCCAGGCTCTGGTGGCGCGCATCGTCACCGTCAGCGACGCGCAACTGGTGCGCAGCATGCAGTTCTTCGCCCAGCGTTTGAAGCAGGTGGTCGAGCCCACCGGCTGCCTGGCCGCCGCCGCCTTGCTGGAAGGCGTGGAGACCTGGCGCGGTGCGCGGGTGGGCGTGATCATTTCCGGCGGCAATGTCGACTTGCCGCGCTACGCCGAGTTTCTGGCAACCCCGACCTGAGGAGCCTCCGATGTCAGACAACGACAAGACCACTGCCGACAGCAACGACACCGCCAAGCGCCTGCGCGAGCGCGCCGAGCGCCTGCTCGCCCGCCCGGCCGTCACCCAGGACGACAGCGTGGTGCTGGCCGACGGCCGCACCCTGGCCTACACCGTGAAGGCGGCCTTCATCCCGGTGCTGGGCCAGGGCCTGGGCCTGGCGGCCAGCGAGCCGCAGGCGGCCGTGTTCACCACCGCCTACACCGTGGCCGGCACCGCCCCAGGCGCGCGGCCGGTGTGCTTCGCCTTCAATGGGGGGCCGGGCTCGTCGTCGGTGTGGCTGCACCTGGGCGCGCTGGGCCCGAAGCGGGTGCGGGTCAACGACGACGCCAGCCTGCCGCCGCCGCCCTATGCGGTGGTCGACAACCCGCTGACCTGGCTGGACCACTTCGACCTGGTGTTCATCGACCCGCCGCACACCGGCTGGTCGGTCAGCGCCAGTGACGACGCGCGCAAGCAGCACCTGTCGGTCGATGGCGACGTGGAGGCGCTGGCCGAGGTGATGCGTGGCTGGCTGGCGGCCAACGGCCGCTTCGGCGCGCCGCTGTACCTGTGCGGCGAAAGCTACGGCACCACCCGCGGCGCGGCGCTGGCCGACAAGATGACCGACCTGGGGCTGGCGTTTGCCGGCGTGATCCTGGTGTCGTGCGCGATGGATCTGCAGACCCTGGTGTTCCGGCCGAAGAACGACCTGCCGTATGCGCTGTTCCTGCCGGCCATTGCCGCCACCGCCCAGTACCACGGCGCACTGGCCGGACCGCTGGGCGCGTCGGGCGAGGCGGCGCGTGCTGCCGCCGAAGACTTCGTCGCCAGCGACTACCTGGCCGCACTGCATGCTGGCGCCCGGCTCACCAGCCAGGCCTTCGGCCGCATCGCGCAGCGGGTGGCTGAGCTGACCGGCCTGCCGCGCAACGTGGTCGAAGAGCAGAACCTGCGCATCGGCGATGCCTGCTACTTCACCGAAGGCCTGCGCGCGCGCGGTCTGCTGGTGGGCCGGCTCGACAGCCGCGCCACCGCGCCCCTGGGCGCCCGCCGAGAGCGCGACATGCTGTTCGACCCCGGCATCGAGGCGGTGCTGGTGCCCTATGCCGCAGCAGCCATGGCCTACCACGCCCGCCTGGGCCTGCCCACCGACCAGCGCTACGAGCTGATGTCGGGGGACGCGCACAAGGCCTGGCGCTGGGTGCGCGGCCCGTCGGACGCACCCGGCGGTGATTCGGCCGGCTTCACCACCACCAGCGACGACCTGGCCCGCGCGATGCGCCGCAACCCGCACCTGAAGGTGCTGGTGGCCAGCGGCCGCTACGACCTGGGCACGCCGTATTCCGCCACCGACTGGTCGCTGGCCCAGCTGGACGCCCCGCCCGAGGTGCTGGCCCGCATCACCCACCGCTACTACGACGCCGGCCACATGATGTACACCCGCCAGGCCGACCTGGCGCAGCTGCACGCCGACCTGGCCGCCTGGCTGGCGCCATGACGATGCACATCGGCGTGCTCACCGGCGGCGGCGACTGCCCCGGCCTGAACGCCGTGATCCGTGCCGTCACGCTGGCGCTGGTGCATGAATGCGGCGCCCGCGTCACCGGCATCCGCCGCGGCTTCCTGGGCCTGCTGACCAAGGAGGTGTTGCCGCTGGACGGGGCAGCGGTGGCCGGCATCCTGGCCCAGGGCGGCACCATCCTGGGCACGCACAACCGCTGCGATCCGTTCCACTACTTCGGCGCCGGCGGGGCCGACGTGTCGACCCAAGCGTTGGCCAATGCCGCGGCGCTGGGGTTGGATGGCCTGGTGGTGATCGGCGGCGACGGCACCATGGCCATTGCCCACCGGTTGCACCAGCGCGGCCTGCCGGTGGTGGGCGTGCCCAAGACCATCGACAACGACCTGTGCCACACCGACCGCAGCTTCGGCTTCGACAGCGCGGTGGCGGTGGTGGCCGAGGCACTTGACCGCCTGGAAACCACCGCCCGCAGCCACGGCCGGGTGATGATCGCCGAGACCATGGGCCGCTATGCCGGCTGGATTGCGCTGGAAGGCGGCATGGCCGGCGCGGCCGATGTCATCCTGCTGCCCGAACTGCCGTGGACGCTGGAGGCCGTGGCCGCGCGCTGCCGCGAACGCGAGGCACGCGAAGGCTACAGCCTGATCTGCATCGCCGAAGGCGCGCATGCCACCGGCGCGGGCCTCAGCGTGGCCCAGACCATCGCCGACAGCCCTGACCCGCTGAGACTGGGCGGCGTGGGCGCGCTGCTGGCCCACCAGTTGCAGCCGCTGCTGCACAGCGAAGTGCGTGCCACCCTGCTGGGCCATGTGCAGCGGGGCGGCTCGCCGACGCCGTTCGACCGGGTGCTGGCCACCCGCTTCGGCTGGCATGCGGCCGAGCAGGTGCGCCAGGGCCGTTGGGGCGGCATGGTGGTGCTGCAGGGCGACCGCCTGGGCCTGGTGCCGCTGGCCGACGTGGCAGGCCGCAACCGCCCGGTGCCGGCGGACTGCCCCACGCTGGCCGCTGCCCGTGCGCTGGGGGTGTGTCTGGGTGGATGACCGTAGAGTCTGCCCGCGTCGCTTGGTTCCTCTGCACTTGTACCGATGGCAACCTGGGTCCTGGGGCGTAGGCTGTCGTTGTCGTGGTTCGTTGACCCCGTGCTGTCGTGATTTGTCCGGCAGCGGCGTTGCAGCCGACCGCGGCGTTTGCGATGAGGAGCATTGCCCCCGGTGACTTGTGCCCCGGGGGCTCTTTTTTGGGTTGCATCCGGGCTGCTTCTGCGCCAGCGCAAAGCATCCAGCGCCCGTCAGGCGTTTGATGCCGGTGTTGCACCACCAAGAGGAGCGTGCCATGCACGCACTGCGGGACTTCTTCACCACCGACTACGGCCTGCTCAGCGCGCTGGTCATCGCCACCACGCTGGCCATGGGGGTGTTCTACGCCCGGTTCTTCCAGCGCCACATCCGCGAAGACACCGAGGCCGAGGCGCAGCGGGCCAGCCGGCGCTGACCGTCAGAGCAGGCGTCGGGTGTCGGGCAGCAGCCCGGCCAGCGCCTGCACCAGCGCCGGGTCGTCGCGGCCGAAGGTGAAGTCGGCAAAGTCGAAGCCCGGGCCGACGGTGGCGCCCACCAGTGCGTAGGTCGACCCCGGCGCCGGTTCGGCCGCCTGCCACCAGTGGGCCGGCACCACATGCCGCGGCCGCTGGCCATCGGCGTCCACCGGCGTCAGCACGCACCGTTCCACCCGGCTCAGGTCGGGCGGGACCAGCCACAGGCACAGCGGCCCGCCTTCCAGCAGATGCCAAGCCTCGTCGGAGGCCACCCGGTGCCAGGCGGACCGCTCGCCGGCGGCCAGCAAGAAGTCGATCGACGTCAACGCCTGGCGTGGCCCGCGGCCGTCGGGGTGCGGCGTGGCGTCGGCCGAACGGAAGACCTCCCGGAACCAGCCGCCTTCGGGGTGCGGCGCCAGTTGCAGCAGGCGCACCAGGTCGCCGGCGCGGCCTGTGGGCGGGTTGCTCATCCGCCGGCGCGGTTGCGGGCGCGCACCGCCTCGCGGCGCTGCTCCACGTCGTCGGCCCCGACCTGGCTGTTGAACTCGCGGGCGCGGGCTTTCTCCAGCGCCAGGGCGTCACCGCCGGCCAGCGCCCAGCCGTCGTTGATGATGGCCTTGTAGCGGGTCAGCATGTGGGGCAGCGTGCCCAGCATGTCCAGCGCCAGCTGGCGCGCCGCGGGCAGCAGGTCGTCGGGCGCCAGCACCCGGTTGACGAAGCCCCAGGCCGCCGCCTGCTCGGCGCTGACCCAGTTGCCGGTGAACGACACCTCACGCGCGCGATAGGCGCCGATGGCGCGGCTGAGCTTCTGGCTCAGCCCCCAGCCGGGCGCCACGCCGATGCGGGCATGGGTGTCGGCGAAGCGGGCGCTGCTGCTGGCCAGCAGCACGTCGCAGGCCAGGGCCAGCTCGAAGCCGCCGGTGACCGACGCGCCGTTGATCGCACCAATCACCGGGCCCGGGTAGCGGCCGATGGCGGCCACCGGGTCGCCGCTGGGGCGACCGTCGCTGCCCCCCAGGCTGCCCTGGCCCGAGCCGATCTCCTTCAGGTCCAGCCCGGCGCAGAACGCGCGGCCAGCGCCGGTGAGCACCAGCACCCGCACGGCCGGGTTGGTGGCCAGGTCGTCGATGGCGTCGGCCAGCGCGGACATCAGCGCCTTGTTCAGCGCGTTCATCGCCTGCGGGCGGTTCAGTGTCAGCACGGCATAGCCGGCGGGGTGGATTTCGGTGCTCAGGACGTCGGTGTCGGACATGCGTTGGTCTCTTGGGTGTGTGTCGGTGTCACTGCAGGATCTCGACCCGGTTGCGGCCGTTGCGCTTGGCCTGGTAGAGCGCGCTGTCAGCGCTGTGCACCAGGGTGGACGACCCGCCGCCAGCCAGGGCCACGGTGGCGGCCACGCCGATGCTCACGCTGATCGGGTGGCCTCCGGGCACCAGGTCGCCGGTGTCGGTGGCGGCCACGGCACGGCGGATGTGCTCGCCGATCTCGATGGCGCCTGCGGCGGCCGTGCCGGGCAGCACCACCGCGAATTCTTCGCCGCCGTAGCGTGCGGGCAGGTCGCCGGCGCGGCGCACGTTGTCGCGGATCACCTGGCCCACCCGGGCCAGGAAGGCGTCGCCCACCTGGTGGCCGAAGCGGTCGTTCAGGGCCTTGAAGCGGTCGAGGTCGATCATCAGCAGGCCCAGCGGCGTGGCGTCGCGCAGTGCGCGGTACCACTCCTTGTGCAGCGTGGCGTCGAATTGCCGGCGGTTGGCCAGGCCGGTCAGGGCGTCGGTGCTGGCCAGGGTCTTGAGCTCGGTGTTGGCCTTGTCCAGGCTTTCCTCGAACCGGCGGCGCTGGTCGGCGTCGCGCAGCGTCACCAGGTAGTCGCCCAGGCCGTTGCCGGGCGGCAGGCGGGCCACCCGCGCCTCCACCCAGCGGGTGCTGCCATCGCGGTGCAGGGCGCGGAACAGGTCGGGCACGCTTTGCCCGCGCTGCGCCGCACGGGTGAAGTGCCGGGCGATGAAGGCGGCGCGGTCTTCGTGGGCCAGCAGCTCGGCCAGGGTGTGGCCGTGCAGGTCGGCCGGCGCGCAGCCCAGCAGGTGGGCCGTGGCGGGTGATGCGTAGCGGATGGCCAGGTCGGCATCGACCGCCACGATCATGTCGATCGAGTGCTCGGCCAGCAGCCGGAAGCGCATGTTGGCCACGTCGGGCCCGGCGCGGCGCTCCTTCAGCGGTGCGGGTGGCTGCGCCGGGGCGGGCGATGGGCCGGCGGGGGCCAGCCCGGCGATCTGCAACCGGCGCCCGTCCGACAGCACCAGGCTGGCCGAGGCCGGCGCCGCACCCGCCTCTGGCGTGCCTGCCAGGGGCTGCGGCGGCGCGCCGTCGTCGGACGCCGACAACCACACGCCAAAACCACTGAGCAGGCGCGCCAGCGCATGCAGATCGGTCTCGTTCAACCCCAAGTCAGCCCCTCATCCTGTTGTGCTGCGGCTCCGCTGCGCTGGCCTGTCATGCCACGCCGGG
>JBBAPL010000002.1:28476-90658 GCA_040400895.1 Aquabacterium sp. | reverse complement strand
GACAGCACCAGGGTGTTGTTGGTCGGGAAGCCCACGGCTGCGATGCCCGTGCCGCGCAGGCCCAGTGCGATGAACGGCAGAACCGCCGAGCTGCTGCCGTCGCTGGCCGACACCGTCTCGCCAACCCGCTCGTTGTAGCCATCGCGCGGGGCGTTGATCTTCAGCGTCTCGGGCCGCGTCACACCGGTGCTGGTGTTGATCACGCTGTCACGCAGCCAGCTGCCGGCGGTGGTGTTCAGCGTGCGCACCGTGTTCTTGCCATCGGTGATGCTGCTGGCGGTGTAGTTGTTGTTCTGGGTGATGTTCCAGAACTCGGCCACCCGGCCATCTTCCGGCAGGGTGTTGGTCACCTTGCGGGTGGCCAGGCTCAGGTGGCCGCCGGCGTCCGTCAGGCTGATGCGCAGCAATTCACCGCCGCCGGTGCGGTACAGGAACACACGGTCGGTGTAGCCCTGACTGGGTTGGCCCGACGTGAAACCGCCGTTGGCGTTGACCGTGTGGTTGATGACCGGGAAGCCGGCGGTGGCGGCCAGCGTGCCGGTGAAGCAGGGCACCCCGGGCTCGCAGAAGGTGAGACCAGTCAGCTTGCCTGTGGCATCGACAGTTGCGGTGTTGTTGGTCAGCACGATCGGACCGTTGTCCTCTGTGCGGTCGAGTTGTACGGTGTTCCATTCGCCGGCCATGGCGGACACCGGGTGGGTCTGCACGGGGAAGGCCAGTCCCAGGTGCTTGCTGCCGCCGACGTCGATCTGGGCCACGATCACCCCCGCTTGTGACACCACCATGTCGCCCCCGGCTGGGGTCTTGAATCGGCAGTTGCCGTTGGCGGTGAGCACATCGACCGAGCCGTCGCCGTCGTCGGTGAACGACAGCGTGCTGGCGTTGACGGTGAGCACGGTGGTGTCGTGCCCTTCACTGGCTGGGTGGTTGCGGCTGAAGACCACCCGGTACTTGCCGCTGCGCAGTGCGCTGCAATTGCTGGCCGCAGGTTGCAGCAGCAGCTCGGCCGGCAGCGACGGCGCGCTGCTCAGCGCGGTGGCGGGCGCCGCTGGCGAGGCTTTGGCCACGGCGTCTGCCAGCGTGGTCAGCGCGTCCTTGAATGCGGTGCCCGGGTTGTTGGTGGTCAGCTTGGTCTTCAGGGCGTCCAGCACCTGGTCGAAGGCATTGCCGGCCGTGCTGCCATTGGCGGCCATCAGGGCGGCGGTCAGCACGTTGCCGGTGTCGGTCAGGTCGATGCCGGCAGCCTTGAGCGTGGCCACCACCGCGGTGACGGCGGCGTCGGCCTTGGCCGGGGTGAGCGCGCCGGCGGCGGACGCGTCGAAGGCGCTGAAGTAGCTGGCCGGCGTGCCGCCACTGAGGTTGGCCATCACCAGTTCGCTGACGGGCGTGATGTTGGCCTTGGCCGCGCTGCCGGTGCCGGTGGCCAGCGAGTGCAGCACCGTGCCGTCGCCCGCCGTGACACGCAGCACGCAGGGCAAGGCGCCAGCGGTCAGCGACACGCTGTAGCTGCCGTCGGCCCCGGTGGTGGCCGTGGTGCTGCCACCGTTGCACTTGATGTCCAGCGCAGCACCAGCGATGGCGGCACCTGTGGCGGCAGTGCCGGTCAGGGTCAGTGGCGTGGCCGGCGGGGGGGCCACCGGGTCGGTGGCGTTGGATCCGCCGCCGCAGGCCGCCAGGGCCAGCACCACGGGAAGAAGGCAGAACAGACGGCGTTGGCGGACAGGCGAACGGCGGACCGGGTCACAGGCGACAGGCATCAAGAGGCTCCAGGCGGGGTGGTGGTTGGCAGGGCACAGGCCATGTGGACCTGTCTCGCCATGATTGCGGTTGGCAATCACACCGGCATCCTCTGGATGCATGGGGCCCGCATCGGCCATTTGGCCGATGGACAGACGGACGTCTGGTTGTCGTCAGGCCGGGCAGAGCAGGCCCAGCAACGCCGGCCGCGTGTACAGCGCGCTGGCGTTGGCCGGGCTGATGCCGGGCACCCAGCGCTGCAGCTCGGCCGCAGCATTGATGGCCGACGACAGCAGCTGCGCGGCGATGGCCGGGTCGTGCGGGCGCACACTGCCGTCTTCCAGGCCGTCGACCAGCAGACTGGCGATCAGAGCGCTGAGCTGCTGCAGCTGGCGGCGCACCTGGGCGCGCTCGGGCTCGTCGGGCAGTGCGCTGGTGGCGGTGCTGCGCAGCAGCGGGCCCAGAGGCCCCAGCTGAAAGCGCACCAGTGCTGCCGCGGCCGCACAGGTGCGATGCCAGGCGCTGCCAGGCGCCTGCGCCGCGGCGCGCAGCGTGTGGCCCAGCACCGCAAAGCTGCGGTCGAAGCAGGCGCTGATCAGGTCGTGCTTGGTCTCGTTGTGGTGGTAGAACGAGCCTTTGGTGACATGCAGCCGGGCCGAGATGCGGTCGACCGACGCCCCACGGTAGCCCTGTTCGTTGACCAGCACGGTGGCTGCGCGCAGAAAGGCGTCGGCGGTGTCGTCGTCTGCCGCGCCTGCGGCCGTGTGCAGGGCGGCGGCGGCCACGGCGTCCAGCGCCAGGGGCTCCAGGCTGCTGGCGTCGGGCCAGCTGTCGCCCGCCAGGGCCACGCCATGCAGCAGCAGCTGCGCCTGGCGCTGGGCCACACGCGGGTAGTCGTCGACCGCATGGTGCTGCACCCAGGTGCGCAGCCAGTGTGCGGCTGACAGCAGCAGGTGGGCACGGGCGTTCAGATCGTCGCGGCTGAGCTGGGCGGTCTCGGGGCCGTCGAGCAGGCTGCGCACCCGGCGGAACATGTCGGTGTAGGCGGCGAACACGCTGGCGGCCTGCGGCTCTGGCAGCGCGCGGATGTCGGCAAACCCGATCAGCGCCGGCTGCGTGCCGGCTTCCATGCCCGCCAGCATCTGTGCATGCAGTTGCAGGAAGTGGTTGACCCGGTCGGTCACCGTGGCTGCCGGCGCCTGCGCGGGCACGGCCGCCAGCGCGCGCTGGGCCAGCGCGTCATGCGCGGCAATGGCGCGCAGGAAGCAGGCCGTGGCCAGGTCTTCCTTCTTGCGGTAGTAGTAGGTCAGGCTGGTGGTGACCAGGCCCACCCGGGCCGCGATCTCGCCCAGCGTGGCGCCCTTCACGCCCTGCGCATTGAAGTGCCGGGCGGCAGCGTCGAGCAGCGCCTCACGCTTCTCCTGGAAGCGGGCGGTCTGCAGCGGGGGCGGTGGCGGCAGCGTGGCGCTGGTGCCAGGAGACTGCATGGCGCAACCGACAACGGCAGGATCAGGCGGCGGCGGCGGCCATCACCGGGATCGAACCCGACGCGGTGTGCAGGTGACAGGCCACGGCGCGGCCCTCGCCCAGGTGCCCCAGGTCCAGCAGCGGCGGGTCGTCGGTGCGGCACTTGGCCATGGCCTGCGGGCAGCGGGTGTGGAAGCGGCAGCCAGGCGGCGGCCGCAGTGCGCTGGGCACCTCGCCTTGCACCACGATGCGCTGGCGTGCGCGCTCGACCACCGGGTCGGCCACCGGCACGGCCGACATCAGCGCCTGGGTGTAGGGATGCAAGGGCGTGCGGTAGAGGTCGTCACGCCGTGCGATCTCGACGATGCGGCCCAGGTACATCACCGCCACCCGGTGGCTCAAGTGCCGCACCACCGACAGGTCATGGGCGATGAACAGGTAGGCCAGGCCCAGGCGCTCCTGCAGCTCTTGCAGCACGTTGACCACCTGCGCCTGGATCGACACGTCCAGCGCCGACACCGGCTCGTCGCAGATGATCAGGCTGGGCTCCAGCGCCAGGGCGCGGGCAATGCCGATGCGCTGGCGCTGGCCGCCCGAGAACTCATGCGGGTAGCGGTCGGCCATGTCGGGCAGCAGCCCCACAGTGCGCATCAGCTCGGCGATGCGGTCATCGAAGGCGGCACGGTCGTTGGCACGGCCATGCACCACCAACGGCTCGCCGATGATGTCGTTGACCTTCATGCGTGGGTTCAGCGAGCCGTACGGGTCCTGGTAGACCATCTGCAGGCGCTGGCGGATCGGGCGCATCTGCGCCTTGTCGTGGTGGGTGATGTCCTGGCCTTCGAACTCGATGCGGCCTGCCGTGGCGGCCTGCATGCGCAGCACGGCCAGCCCGGTGGTGCTCTTGCCGCAGCCGCTCTCGCCCACCAGGCCCAGGGTCTCGCCCTTGGCCAGGGTGAAGGACACGCCGTCCACGGCATGCACCGTGCCCACCTGCTTCTTCAGCACGACCCCACGCAGCACCGGGAAGTGCACTTTCAGGTTCTCGACACGCAGCAGTGTTTCGGCCATGGTTCAGGCTTCCAGGATGCAGGCCACCTGGTGACCGGGTTCGGCCTCGCGCAGCGCTGGTGCAGCACTGCGGCAGGCGTCGGTGGCCTGGCGGCAGCGCGGCGCAAACGCGCAACCCGGCGGGATGCGGGCCAGGTCGGGGGGCTGGCCTTCGATGGGCACCAGGCGGACGCTGGTGTCGCCGTCGAGCCGGGGCACCGATGCCATCAGACCCTGGGTGTAGGGGTGGCGCGGGTGGGCGTACAGCTGCGCCGCCGGAGCCGATTCCACCACCCGACCGGCATACATCACCACCACCCGGTCGGCATAGCGCGCCACCACGCCCAGGTCATGCGTGATCAGCACCAGGGCCGAGCCGGTGCGGTCGGCCAGGTCCTTGAGCAGGTCCAGGATCTGGGCCTGCACCGTGACATCGAGCGCGGTGGTGGGCTCGTCGGCAATGATCAGCTGCGGCTCGCAGGCCAGCGCCATGGCGATCATGGCGCGCTGGCGCATGCCGCCCGAGAACTGGTGCGGATAGGCCGACACCCGCGAGGCGGTGTCGGACATGCGCACCATGCCCAGCAGCTCACGCGCCTTCTCCAGCGCCTGGCTCCACGGCAGCTTGCGGTGCAGGTTGATCGGCTCACCCACCTGCATGCCCACAGTCAGCGACGGGTTCAGCGAGCTCATCGGCTCTTGGAAGATCATCGCGATCCGGTCACCGCGCACCGCGCGGATCTCGGCATCGCTCATCTTCAGCAGGTCCTTGCCGTCGAACAGGATCTCGCCGCTCTCGATGTGGCCTGGCGGGTCGGGGATCAGGCGCAGGATGGACAGCGCGGTGACGCTCTTGCCCGAGCCCGACTCGCCGACGATGGCCACCGTCTCGCCGGCGGCCACGTCGAAGGACACGTTGTTGACCGCCGTGATGTTGCCCCGCCCGGTGCGAAAGCGGGTGACGAGGTTGCGGACGCTGAGCAGGGGCTGGTCGGCCATGGTGTCTGTCAGAACCCCATCTTCTTCTTCATGGCCTGGTCCACCCACATGCGGGCGTGGATAGGCGCCGGGCGCTCGGAGCCGGCGCGCAGTTCGCCGTCATAGTTCTTGACCCACGGCCACCATGCGCTGTGGGTCACGGGCGTGGGCAGCCAGATGTAGGGCGCCTTCTCGACGATGTCGCGGGTCATCAGCTTGATCAGCAGCTTGCGCTTGTTTTCCTCGGGCTCGGCGTAGGCGGCGGCCATGCGCTTGTCGAACTCGGGGTCGCTGTACTGCGACGGATTCCAGGTCTGCTTGGTGACGAAGCTCTTGCGGATGCTGGTGGTCGGGTTGGTGTGGCCGTTGCGCATCATGTAGCCCGGCGCATTGGTCTTGGTGGTCATCGCCGACAGGAAAGCGCCGTACTCCATCGGCTGGATCTCCATCTTCACGCCCACCTTTTCCAGGTAGGCCGCGATGAGCGGCGCCAAGTCCATGTGGTCGGGGCTGCAGGAACACACCTGGGTCTTGAAAGTGAAGCCCTTGGGGAAGCCGGCCTCGGCCAGCAGCGCCTTGGCCTTGTCGGGGTTGTACTTGAACAGCTCCTGCGCGGCGATGGGCATCTGGTCCAGCGGCTCGTAGTAGCCGGTGTAGTCGGGGTGCATCGGGTAGCCGAACAGCACCGCGTTGCCGCCGTAGTAGGCCTTGACGATCTCGTCCTTGTTGACGGCCATGTTCAGGGCCCGGCGCACGCGGATGTCGTCGAACGGCTTGGTGTCGACCCGCATCGCGATGAAGGTGCCGCCGGTGTCGACCCAGCGCTTGAACTTCAGGGCCGGGGCGTTTTTCTTCAGCTCTTCGACCGCGCTCCAGCGCAGGCCTTCGAGCACGTCGAGCTTGGCGGTGCGCAAGGCGGTGAGGAACGCGGCCTCGTCCTTGATGGTGCGGTAGATGATCTTGTCGACGAAGGGCAGCTTGTAGCTCTGGCCGGCAATCTTTTCCTTGTCCCAGTAGATGTCGTTCTTGCTGAAGGTGACGGCGCTGCCCTGGACGTAGTCGGTCAGCATGAAGGGGCCGGTGCCGTTCAAGTTCTTCCAGTTGCCCGCGCCCGCGTCGCTGACCTCCTTGGGTACCACGGCCGAGTAGTAGCCCCAGCCGAAGCGGTAGTCCCATTCGGAGAAGTAGTCCTTGAAGGTGAAGCGCAGCGTGTGCTTGCCGGTGACCTCGACCTTCTCGATGTGATCGAAGTAGGTGGGGATCTTCTTGGGGCTCTTGTCCAGCCGGTTGTAGCTGAAGACCACGTCCTCGGCGACCAGCTCGCGCGACTTCATCACGCCCGGCTTGTCGGGGAACATGATGCCCTTGCGCAGGGTGATGTCCACGCGCAGCGGCTTGTCGGTCGACATCTTCCAGCTCTCAGCCAGCTCGCCGCGAATGGCATCGGTGGGAAGCCAGGAGTCGGCCGCGAAGGCATGCTTGCCGCCCCGGCTGATCGACTTCGACAGGTCGGCCGCAAACAGCGTCTCGGTGGCCAGGCCGGTGTCCTGGTTGTACTTCCAGGTCCAGTCGGCCGGGTCCCAGCTCAGCGGTGCCAGGGTCACGTAGACCATGCCGATGTTGAGCGTGCCGCCGTACTGCGGCTTCTCGGTCATGGCTGGCGCCAGTGTCTGGGCATGGGCGCCGGCGGTGGCCCAGGCCAGGGTGGCGGCCAGCGCGGCGGCGCGCAGGGCGGCGGGGGGCATCAGACGTTTCATCGCGGTGTCTCCGGTTGTCGGCGACCGCATGGATGCGGGCCGTTTTGCTGGGTTTGTGGCTGGGATCATGGTTGGGCGGATGGAGGACTGCTGCGGGCTCACTTTGATCCGCGCATGCGCGGATCGAGCAGGTCGCGCAGGGCGTCGCCAAACACGTTGGTGGCGTACACCACCGCGGTCAGGCACAGACCGGGCGCCAGCGCCAGCCAGGGCCCCTGGAACATGTAGGTGCGCCCGCTGCCCGAGAGCAACCCGCCCCAGGTGGGTGCGGGCGGCGGCACGCCCAGGCCCAGGAAGGCCAGGCCCGACTCGATGAGGATGACCGCGCCCACCCGGGTGGTGAACAGCACGATGATCGGCGGCATGATGTTGGGCAGCAGGTGGCGCCACAGCACCCGCCCGGTGGACGCGCCGATCGACTGCGCCGCATGCACGTACATGTTCTCGCGTGCCGACACCACGGCGCTGCGGATGATGCGCGATCCGCCGATGCCCAGCACCAGGCTGAGCACGCAGATGATCTGCACCATGCCTGGCCCCACCACCGACACCACGGCGATCAGGATCACCAGTTCCGGGAAGGACATGTAGGCATCGACGATGCGCTGCACCACCAGGTCGACCTTGCCGCCCAGATAGCCGCTGAGCAGGCCGATCACCACCGACAGGATGGTGGCCAGCGCCGCCGCCGACAGGCCGATGATCACCGACAGCTGCGCGCCGTAAAGGCAGCGCGAGAGCATGTCACGGCCCAGGTTGTCGGTGCCGAAGGGGTGCTTCCAGCTCGGCGCCTTCAGCCGCTCCAGCATGTTGATCTCGTTGAAGCCGTAAGGCGCCAGCTGGGAGGCAAAGATGCCGCACAGCATGAAGAACAGGAACAGCACGGCGGCAGCGGCGCCGATCGGCTTCTCGCGGAACAGGCGTGAGAAGAAGATGCGCACCGGGCTGCGCGGCGGCGGCAGATCGGGCAGGCTGGCTGCAGCCATGGCGGCCTGGCTGGCGGCGGTGGTGCTGTTCATGGCTGCCTCATGGGGGTGTCACGGTTGCGCCGGGGGTGTGTCACTGGTGTCGCACCCGCGGGTCGAGCAAACCGTAGCTCAGGTCGACCAGCAGGTTGATCAGCATCACCGAGACGCCCACGATCAGGAACACGCCGGTGATCACCGGGTAGTCGCGCTGGTTCACCGCGTCGAGCATCATCAGGCCCATGCCGGGCAGCACGAAGATCTGCTCGATGATGACCGCCCCGCCAATGAGCAGCGGCGCCTGCAGGCCGATCAGGGTGACCACCGGGATCAGCGCGTTGCGCACCGCATGGCGCAGCACCACCACCCGCTCGCGCAGGCCCTTGGCCCAGGCGGTGCGGATGTAGTCCTGGCGCAGCACCTCCAGCATCATGGTGCGGGTCATGCGCATGGTGATGGCCGACAGCGAGGTGCCCAGCACCAGCGCCGGCACGATCATCTGCTTCATGTTCTGCCAGGGGTCGTCGGTGAACTTGACGTAGTTGACCTCGGGCGACCAGCCCCACCAGATCGACGGGAACACCACCACCATCGTGCCCATCCAGAAGTTGGGCACGGCCAGCAGCAGGATGGAGCCCGAACGTGCCGTCAGGTCGATGGCGGTGTCCTGGCGCATGGCCGAATACACGCCGACCGGCAACGCGATCAGCAGGCCGATGATCAGTGCCATCAGGCCCAGCTCGAAGGTGACGGGCAGCCGATCCAGCAGTTCGTCGAGCACCGGCGTGGCGCGCCACAGCGAGTTGCCCAAATCGCCCTGCAGCACCGCGCCGATCCAGTGCAGGTACTGCTCGGGCATGGATTTATCAAGCCCCAGCGCCTTGACCAGCTCATCGCGGCTGCGCTTGTCGGCACCGATGTCGTTCTGGCTCAGCATCAGGTCGATCACGTCGCCCGGGATCAGGCGGATGGTGACGAACACGATGATGCTGGCCAGGATCAGCGTGGGGATCAGCGCCAGCAGGCGGCGCAGGACGTAAGCACCCATCAGACCGGCCCGGTGGCGGCACGCCTGGCGGACGCGACAGTCTGGCGTGTGCAGCCCCGGATGGGCAGCGCCATGGATGCAGGAAAGTGCATGTGTCTCCTCGTCGCAGGCGATGCTTGCCGCCCGCTGTGGCCTCCATGATGCTCCGAGATAGAAGCCCGGGTACGCTATCGTTTTCCCGAGGTGTCACCCAGGCAGCAAGCGGAACGGCTACATTTTCGAAAACAGGGTTTGTACCCTGGGTGAGCCTGATTTACAGGTCGCCGACATCTGGAGACACCTCGCGCCATGGCCACATCCACCGTTGCCGACGCCGCAGCCGGCACTGCTGCCGCCAAGCCGGAGACCAGCCCGGACGCCACGCCCGAGCTCGCGTCATTCCGCGCCGAGACGCGGGCCTGGCTGCTGGCCAATTGCCCGCCCGAGATGCGCACGCCGATGGCCACCGAAGATGAGGTGTGCTGGGGCGGCAGAACCTTCCGGTTCAACTCGCCCGCGCAGAAGCTGTGGCTCGACTGCATGGCCGAACGCGGCTGGACCGTGCCGACCTGGCCCAAGGCCTATGGTGGTGGTGGCCTTAGCAACGCCCAGGCGAAGGTGTTGGCGCAGGAGCAGCGCGCACTGAACTGCCGCAGCCCGCTCAACAGCTTCGGCATTTGGATGCTCGGCCCGGCGCTGCTGCAGTTCGGCACCGAGGCGCAGAAACTCGAACACCTGCCACCGATTGCCCGCGGCGAGATCCGCTGGTGCCAGGGCTACAGCGAGCCCAACGCCGGCAGCGACCTGGCCAGCCTGGCCACCAAGGCAGAGGACCGCGGCGACCACTTCATCGTCAACGGCCAGAAGATCTGGACCAGCTATGCCGACAAGGCGGACTGGATCTTCTGCCTGGTGCGCACCAGCACCGACAGCAAGCACAACGGCATCAGCTTCGTGTTGTTCGACATGGCCAGCCCGGGCGTGCGCACGCAGCCCATCGCGCTGATCTCGGGCGCCAGCCCGTTCTGCGAAACCTTCTTCGACGACGTGCGGGTCGACAAGCGCAACCTGGTGGGAGCGCTGAACAAGGGCTGGGACGTGGCCAAGGTGCTGCTGGGCCATGAGCGCGCCATGATCGGCAGCATCGGCGACCGCGCCGCCGCCAAGCCGCTGGGCCTGCAGGCGGCCGCTGCCATCGGCCTGGATGCGCAGGGCCGCCTGGCCGACCCGCTGCTGCGCGCGCAGATCGCCGAGTTCGAGGTCGACGAATCCGCCTTCCGCCTGATGATGGAGCGCGCCGGTGACCTGGCCGCCGGCAAGCAGGCCCACCCCGCCCTGCCGTCGATGCTGAAGTACTACGGCGCCGAGCTGAACAAGCGCCGCTGGGAACTGATGATGAGCGTGTTCGGCGCCGATGCGCTGGAGTGGGAAAGCGATCGCTCACGCCACGGCGACCGCGCCCGCACCTGGCTGCGCACCAAGGCCAACTCGATCGAGGGCGGCACCAGCGAAGTGCAATTGAACGTCGTCGCCAAGCGCATCCTCGAACTGCCCGGAGCCTGATGCCATGGCATTGATCCACACCGACGACCAGACCCAGCTGCGCGACAGCGCGCGCGACTTCCTGTCCGAGCAAAGCCCCGTGTCTGCCCTGCGCGCGCTGCGCGACAGCGCCGATGCCGACGGCTTCTCCCGCCCGCTGTGGGCCCGTTTTGCCGAAATGGGCTACACCGGCGTGCTGGTGCCCGAGGCCCACGGCGGCTTGGGCCTCGGCCATGTGGAGGCCGGGCTGCTGATGGACCAGATTGGCCACCAGCTCTGCGCCAGCCCGCTGCTGGCGTCGGGCATCGTGGCCACCACGGCGCTGGCGCTGGCCGGCAGTGCTGCCCAGCAGGCCGCCTGGCTGCCGCGCCTGGCTGCTGCCCAGGCCATCGCGACGCTGGCGGTTGATGAAGCCGGCAAGCACCGTCCACAGGCCCTGGCCACCACCGCGCGTGCCGACGGCAACGGCTGGGTGCTGGACGGCGCCAAGACGCTGGTGCTGGACGGCCATGTGGCCGATCTGTTCATCGTCGCCGCACGGGTGGGCGAGACGGACACCGGGCTGTTCCTGGTGCCGCCCGGCGCCGCCGGCGTGGTGATCGAGCGCACCGTGATGGTCGACGCCCACAACGCGGCGCGGGTGCAGTTCCACCGCGTGCAACTGGGTGCCGATGCCTTGCTGGGCACGCCCGAGACCGGCGCGGCCACCCTGGCCGCCACGTTGAATGCCGGCCGCTGTGCCGCCGCGGCCGAGCTGCTCGGCCTGGCCGACGAGGTGTTTGCCCGCACGGTTGACTACATCAAGCAGCGCAAGCAGTTCGGCAAGCTGATCGGCGAGTTCCAGGCGCTGCAGCACCGCGCCGCCACGCTGTATGCCGACCTGGAGATCAGCCGCGCCGCATTGATGGGTGCGCAACAGGCGCTGGATGCCGACATCCACACCGCCGGCAAGGCGGTGGCCGTGGCCAAGGCCCGCGCCGGCCGCACCGCCACCACCGCGGTGCAGGAAGGCGTGCAGATGCATGGCGGCATGGGCATGACCGATGCCTTCGAGATCGGCTTCTTCATGAAGCGCGCCCGCGTGCTGCAGGAGCTGTGGGGCGACCACCATTTCCACACGGACGCGTTCGCTTCACACCGGGGGTATTGATCCCAGCCCCGAAGCGCCTTTGGCGCTCCCCATCAAGGGGGCGGCGCCGGTGGCCCGGCAAAGCCGGTCCCACGGCCCCCACTTGGTCACGAATGCAAGCCCTGACACCCAACCAAAGAGAGACACCATGACCCAACCCGGCAACACCTGCGTCAGCGTCCGCGTGCAAGGCGCGGTGGCCGTGCTCAGCATGGACCGTCCGCCCGTCAACAGCCTGGGCTATGACTTGCGCGTGGGCATTGCCGATGCGCTGGACGTGGCCAACGCCAACCCGGCGGTGCAGGCCATCGTGCTGACCGGCACCGCGCGCGCCTTTTCCGCCGGCGCCGATGTCACCGAGTTCGGCACCGCCAAGGGCGCGAAAGAGCCCAACCTGCGCGTGGTGATCGGCCTGCTGGAGAACAACGCCAAGCCGGTGGTCGGCGCCATCGCCGGCCAGTGCCTGGGCGGCGGGCTCGAGCTCGCCATGGGCTGCCACTTCCGCGTGGCCGCGCCCGACGCCCAGCTGGGCCTGCCCGAGGTGAAGATCGGCCTGCTGCCCGGTGCCGGCGGCACCCAGCGCCTGCCGCGCCTGATCGGCCTGGAGGCGGCGCTGAACATGATCGTCAGCGGCGCGCCGGTGGCCGCGGCCAAGTTCGCCGGCACGCCGCTGGTCGACAAGGTGGTCGACGGTGACCTGATCGCCGGCGCCATCGCCTTCGCCGAAGAGGTCATCGAGAAGAAGCTGCCGGCCCGCCGTGCCCGCGACCTGAAGGTCAAGGACCCGCAAGGTGAGGCCTTCCTGCAGTTCGCCCGCAACACCGTGGGCGCGATGAGCAAGAACTTCCCCGCGCCGATGAAGTGCCTGGAAGCCGTGGCCGCCAGTCTGGGCAAGACTTTCGAGCAAGGCGTCGCGGTCGAGCGTGAAGGCTTCCTGTCGCTGATGGCCAGCCCCGAGAGCAAGGCCCTGCGCCATGTCTTCATGGCCGAGCGTGCCGCCGCCAAGATCCCCGACCTGCCCGCCGACACCGCGCTGCGCCCCGTCAAGACTGTCGGCGTGATCGGCGCCGGCACCATGGGCGGCGGCATCACGATGAACTTCCTGAACGCCGGCATCCCGGTGGTGCTGCTGGAGATGAAGCAGGAGGCACTCGACAAGGGCCTGGCCACCATCCGCCGCAACTACGAGAACACCATGAAGAAGGGCAAGCTCAAGCCCGAGCAGGTGGAGCAGCGCATGGCCGCTGTCACCGGCACGCTGAGCTATGACGCCTTCGCCGATGTCGACCTGGTGATCGAGGCGGTGTTCGAGAACATGGATGTCAAGCAGACCGTGTTCGAGACGCTCGACACCGTGTGCAAGCCCGGCGCCATCCTGGCCAGCAACACCAGCTACCTGAACGTCGACAAGATCGCCAGTTTCACGAAGCGCCCGCAGGACGTGGTGGGACTGCACTTCTTCAGCCCGGCCAATGTGATGCGCCTGCTCGAAGTGGTGCGTGGCGCCCAGACCGCGCCCGACGTGCTGGCCACCAGCATGGCCGTGGCCAAGACGATCAAGAAGATCGCGGTGGTCTCGGGCGTGTGCGACGGCTTCATCGGCAACCGCATGCTGGCGCGCTATGGCGCTGCTGCCGCCGGGCTGATCAACGCCGGCGCCCTGCCCCAGCAGATCGACGGCGCATTGCAGGGCTACGGCATGGCGATGGGCCCGTTCCGCATGGGCGACCTGGCGGGCCTGGACATCGGCTGGGCCACACGCAAGCGCAAGGCCGCCGAGGCCGGCGTGGAGATGGTGCCCAACGTGGCCGACAAGCTGTGCGAGGCCGGCCGCTACGGCCAGAAGACCGGGTCGGGCTGGTACCGCTATGAAGCCGGCAAGCGCGACCCGATCCCCGATGCGGTGACCGAAGAGCTGATCAACGCCTACCGTGCGGCCAACGGCATCACGGCGCGCAAGATCAGCAACGACGAGGTGGTGGAACGCTGCATCTTCGCGCTGGTCAACGAAGGCGCGCGCATCCTGGAAGAAGGCATCGCCGCCCGCGCATCCGACCTGGACATCGTCTACCTCAATGGCTATGGCTTCCCGCTGCACCGTGGCGGCCCGATGCTGTATGCCGACACCGTGGGCCTGCCCAACGTGGTGCGCGCGCTGCGCCGCTTTGCCGCCGAGCCGGGGGCCGATGCCTCCTGGCAGCCGGCGCCTCTGTTGGTCAAGCTGGCCGAAGACGGCAAGACCTTCAACTGATCCGGAAAGCACACACCATGATCGACGCTGTCATCGTCTCCACCGCACGCACCGGCCTGGCCAAGAGCTGGAAGGGCGCCTTCAACATGACCTATGGCGCCACCCTGGGCGGCCATGCGGTGCAGCATGCCGTGGCCCGCGCCGGCATCGACCCCGCCGAGGTGGAAGACTGCATCATGGGCGGCACCTTCGGTGAAGGCACCACCGGCGGCAACATCGCCCGTGCCATCGCCCTGCGTGCCGGCCTGCCGGTCACCACCGCCGGGCTCACCATCAACCGCTTCTGCTCATCGGGCCTGCAGAGCATCGCGCTGGCCGCCCAGCGGGTGATGACCGAAGGCTGCCCGGCCATCGTGGCCGGCGGGGTCGAGTCCATCAGCTGCGTGCAGAACGAGGCCAACAAGCACATGCGCGTCGACCCGTGGCTGATGGAGCACAAGCCCGAGCTGTACTGGAACATGCTGCAGACCGCCGAGCAGGTGATCAAGCGCTACAACATCCCCAAGCTGGCGCAGGACGAATACGGCGTGCGCAGCCAGCAGCGCGCCTTTGCCGCCCAGGCCGCCGGCAAGTTCAAGGACGAGATCGCCCCGATGACCACGGTGATGGGCGTGGTCGACAAGGCCAGCGGCCGCCTCACCCGCAAGGAAGTCACCATCGACAGCGATGAAGGCATCCGCGGCGACACCACGCTGGAAGCCGTCAGCGGCCTGCGCTCGGCCCTGCCGGGCGGCATCGTCACCGCCGGCAATGCCAGCCAGTTTTCCGACGGCGCCAGCGCCTGCGTGGTGATGAACGGCAAGCGCGCCGAGCAGCTGGGCATCCAGCCGCTGGGCATCTTCCGCGGCTTCGCGGTGGCCGGCTGCGAGCCCGATGAAATGGGCATCGGCCCGGTGTTTGCCGTGCCGCGCCTGCTGCAGCGCGCCGGCCTGAAGGTGTCGGACATCGGCCTGTGGGAGCTGAACGAGGCCTTCGCCTGCCAGGTGCTGTATTGCCGCGACAAGCTGGGCATCCCCGATGAACTGCTCAACGTCAACGGCGGCGCCATCGCGGTCGGCCACCCGTACGGCGTCAGCGGCTCGCGCCTGACCGGCCATGCGCTGATCGAAGGCAAGCGCCGCGGTGCCAAGTATGTGGTGGTGACCATGTGCATCGGCGGTGGCCAGGGTGCCGCCGGCCTGTTTGAAGTGGCCTGAGCACTGCCGCCTTCCCCAGTCTGATTTGCCCCAGAGGACCCCATGAACCGACGTCACACTGTTTTGTCGCTGGCCGTTGCCGGCCTGGTTGCCGTGTTCTCGCCTGCCGCCCAGGCCCAGGCCGACTATCCCAACAAGCCGATCAAGCTGATCGTCGACGGCCCGGCCGGCGGCATCAACGACATCTGGGCCCGGCGCTACACCAACGTCTTGGGTCCGGCGATGAAGGCCTCCTTCGTCATCGAGAACCGCAGCGGCGCGTCGGGCTCGATCTCGGCCGAGGCGCTGACCCAGGCCGCACCGGACGGCTACACCATGTACTACGGCGGCATGGTCCCGCTGGTGCTGTACCCCGGCGCCGGTGGCAAGGTGCGCTATGACCCGTTGAAGGACTTCCTCCCGATCGCGTTGGGCACGATGGGCTTTCCCACCCTGGTGGCCGGCGTCCATGTCGGCGCCAAGACCATCGCCGAGGCCGTGGCCAAGGCCAAGGCCGCGTCGCCCGAGCGCACCTGCGGCACGGGTGGCAATGCGTCGGTGGCGCACTTCGCCTGCGACACCCTGGCGCGGTCGGCCAAGGTCAAGCTGCTGAACGTGCCCTACAAGGCCGCGGCGCTGGCAGCGCAGGATGCGGCGGCCGGCCAGGTCGACTTCACCGCCGCGTTCTTCAGCGAGATCGACGCGCTGGTGCAGAGCGGCCGCCTGGTGCCGTTGGCGGTGTACGGCCCGCAGCGTCTGCCCAAGTTCCCCAATGTGCCGACCATGGCCGAAGCCGGCTTCCCGGAGCTGTCGTTGCCGTCCTTCAGCGGCTTCTTCTACCCGGCCGGCACACCGGCGCCGATGGTGACCAAGATGCATGCGGCGCTGCTGGCCGCGATGCAGACGCCCGAGCTGACGAACATCCTGGCCAACGCCGGCGGGGTCTACCAGGTCATGACCCAGCCGGCCTTCGCCGACTTCTTCCGCCAGGAAATCGCCAAGTGGAAGAAGCTCTCGGCGGACAACAACATCCGCGTGGAGCAGTGATGGCCTACGTGTTCCCCCAGCGCGCCCTGCATCCCCCACCCCACCCGGGCGCGCTGCGGCCGCCGCCGCTGCCGGTGTCTGCCGCGCCGGTGCTGAACCGGCCGCCGGTGCTGCCCGGCCTGCGCCCGGTGGAGAGCCAGCGCATCGAGTCCGGCGCCTGGTTTGCCGGCCTGTCGGCAAGCCTGCGCTCGGCCATCCTGGCCGAGGCCCGGGTGCAGCATGTCAAGCGCGGCGCGCGCCTGGTCGAGCGCGGCGGCGTGGCCACCGACTGGGTGGGCGTGGCCAGCGGCGCGCTGGGCCTGGCCACCAGCTGGCGCGACGGCCGCGCCTTCACCATGGAGCTGCTGGGCCCGGGCGACTGGTACGGCGACATCGCGCTGATCGACCACAGCCCGGTCGACCTGGACATCGTCGCCCAGGTGCACAGCACCGTGCTGATGGTGCCGCTGGCCAGCCTGCAGCACCTGCTCAACAGCCAGACCGAGCTGCGCCATGCGCTGCTGCAGCTGGACTGCCGGCGCCTGCGCCACATGTTCCGCCGGCTCGAAGAACTGCAGACCCTGCCGCTGAGCCAGCGCGTGGCCATCAAGCTGCAGCGCCTGCTCAAGCAGTTCGGCCGCCCGCCGGTGATGGGCGTGGTGCCCACCCAGTCGCGGCTGATCGAGCTGTCGCTGACCCAGGGCGACCTGGCCGCCTTGCTGTGCGCCAGCCGCCAGCGCATCAACGGCGTGCTGCGCCAATTGCAGGCGCTGGGCGTGCTGGGCGGCAGCCATGGCCGCATCGAGGTGCTGCTGCCGGCCAAGCTGGCCGATGTGGCCAGCGGCAAGCTGGTGCTCGACACCTCGGGCAGCTGACCTGCGGGGCTTGCAGCGCGGCCCGGCCGCCCCGGCTCACGGCTTGGGCGGCGCGGTCTGCGGTGGCGGTGCCAGCCCGGCGCGCCGCAGGCTGTCCAGCAGCCCGGGCAACTGCCGGCGCGCGCTCTCTTCGCCCGTGCGGCGCGCATAGGCGAAGTAGCTCGGCAGCGGCGAGGCGCCGAAATCCAGTTCGGCATGGATCAGGTGGTCGGCCAGCGCCGCCTCGGGCGCGATGCGGGCGCTGCGCCGCAGCACCCGGCCGACCTGGGTCGGTGACGCATCGGCCGGCGCCGTCTCCGGCCGCGGCGTCACATCCACCGCGATCACGAACTGCGCACCCGCCTGCCGCGCCGCCCGCACCGCCAGCGGCAGGGATTCGTCGCCGTCTTCATACTCGGTGCCTTCGATGCCCACCGGCGACAGGATGCCGGGCACCGCGCTGGAGGCGCGCACCGCCACGCCGGCATTGCCGCTGGTGAAGAACACCGGCGTCTTGTCGGCGCGCCGGGTGGCGCCCACCACCAGCCGGCGCGGCATCTGCTCGATGCGTGGGTGCTGCAGCCGGGTGTTCACATAGTCCTGCAGGCGCTGGCCGTGGATCCAGCCGCGGTCGGCAAATGGTGACAGGTCGAACAGCGTGAGCGGCCCGCCGTCCTGCGACAGCGCGTCGATGTCGGCCGCGCTGCGCCCGTCGGCCCAGAACGCGCCGAGCAGCGAGCCCACGCTGGTGCCCACCACCAGGTCGATGGCGATGCCGGCGTCCTCCAGCACCCGCATCACGCCGATGTGGGCATAGCCGCGTGGGCCACCGCTGCTGAGCACCAGAGCCACCCGCGGGCGGGGCTGCATGGCCTGCACCGTGGGCAGGGCCATCGGGCTGTCGGGGCCCACATGGTTGAACGGTGCACAACCGGTGGACAGGCCGAGGGCGGCAACCAACAGCAGGCAGGTGGAGCGGCGCATGGTGCGGTGATCCGGGTTGGCGCCGGGATGGCGCTGTTGACAGTGTCTACCATTGTTCCTGCTGTTGTTGACACTGTCAACATCGTGCTGTCGGCGCCCGGTTGGCCCGCCCGGCGCCGGGCCGCCCGCGGTCGCTACCATCGACACCCCGACCGCGCCTGCCCTGCATGCCCCACCTCCAGACCGCCACCGCGCCACCGCTGGACCTGCGCGACGCCTGCATCGTCGCCGCGCAGGAGGTGATCGCCGAGCGCGGCGTCGAGAACCTCAGCCTGCGCGACGTGGCGCGCAAGCTCGGCGTGTCGCACCAGGCGCCGTACCGGCACTACCCCAGTCGCGACCACCTGCTGGCCGAGGTGATGCGCCGCTGCTTCCAGCGCTTTGCCGCGCACCTGGACGCGCGGCCCCGGCATGACGACCCGGCGCAGGACCTGGCGTCCCTGGGCCAGCAGTACCTGGCCTATGCCCGTGCCCACCCGCTGGAGTACCGGCTGATGTTCAGCACCACCTGGCCCCGGCAGGACGGCGCACCTGACCTGGTGCCCGACGCCACCCATGCCTTCGACGTGCTGCGCGGTGTGCTGCGGCGCCTGCATGGCGACACCGCCAGGCCCGACCTGGTGGAGCTCGACGCGCTGTACATCTGGTCGACCATGCACGGCCTGGCCGGCGTGATGAACGGCCCCTGCATCGGCGGCATGGGCCTGGAGACCGGCGTGCTGCAGCAGGCGGTGCAGCATGCGATGGGCCGCCTGGGCCAGGGACTGGGCCTGGCCGGCCCGGGCTGACCTGGCCCCGCGGCCGGCGCATCAGGCCAGCTTGCGCACCAGCGGCGCCATCGACAGCATCGTGGCCGGCCCGTAGATGGTGGCAAAGGCCACGTCCTTGGCGTCTCGGCCGGTGGCGATGCGCACCACGTCGTCGATGGGCGACATGTGGGTGGCGTCGAACAGCACCCAGCGCCCGCCCAGGTAGGCCTCGAACACGGCGTGGAAATCGGGCGGCGGGTCGTCGAAGCTGGCATAGCCCACCACCAGCCGCGCCGGGATGTTCAGCGCGCGGCAGAAGGTCACGCCCAGGTGGGCGAAATCGCGGCACACGCCGGCGCGGTTGTTGAACACGTCGCGCGCGGTGGTCAGCGCGTTCGACGTGCCCACCTGGTAGTGGATGTTGTGGTGGATCCACTCCACCACCGCCTGCACCCGGCGCAGGCCGCGCGGCAGCTGGCCGAACATCTGCTGCGTGATCTGGCTCAGCGCGTCCGATTCACAGTAGCGGGTCGCGTTCAGGTTGTGCAGCAGGTCGTCGGGCAGGTCGGCGATCGGCACCTCCTCGGCCCACGGGTCCAGCGGCTGCACCGTGCGCTGCACGCGGGCCTGGTAGCGCAGCGTCACCGGGCCGGCGTCGGCATGCAGGCGCAGGAAGCGGTGGCCGATGTGCGGGTCGGCATACACATGACGCGGCAGGTTGGGCGTGATCTCCAGCGATTCGCTGAGCACCGCCTGGTCCATGCCGTGCTGCGCATGGATCTGGAACAGGAAATCGGTCGACCCCTGCACGTCGTATTGCAGCGTGCAGTCGATATCGAAGGTCTGCGGCACCGGCGCACCGGGCGCGGTGGCGCGCTGGGTGTAGATGATGGCGCTGGGTGACTGGGCTGCGGCACCGGTGCCTGTGTGGCTGGGGCTGTTGGGGGCGTTCAGGCTGGTGGGGGGCGTGGTGGCGGGCATGGGGCGCCGTGGTGACCGGGTTGGGGCAGCAAGGCGGCAGCGCGCTGTCTCGCACCCCCAAGGCTCGATCCGCCATTGCACCGCACGGCGCCCGGCTGCGGCATCGGTGCCGGGCCTGGCCGGCAGTAGGACAAGCGCCCGCGGCGCACAGCCGCCAACCAACTGCTGCGCCCAGCCGCCGACCAACTGCTGCGCTCAGCCGCCGACCAACTGCGGCGTGCAGCGGTCAGCCGCCCGGGGGCGCAGGTGGTGCGGTTGGGGTGGCGGCCCAACCCGCGGTGGCCAGGCCCGACACCTGTGCCGCATGCCGGCAGATGGCCCCCGGCGTGGTCATCCAGATCTGGCCTGCGTCGCGCGCGGCGGCCACCGCCTGCAGCGCCCGGCGCAGGTGGCGCAGCCGGTAGGGCTGGCCGACGATGTAGGGGTGCAGCGCAATGCCCATCACCAGTGCCGGCGCGTCGGGCGCGCGGGTCTGGTCCAGCATCTCGGCCAGGTTGTCGATGATCAGCTGGGCAAAGTCCTTCCCGTCCATCTGGCGGGCGATGACCATGGGGATGTCGTTGAGCTCCTGCGGGTAGGGCACGGCCCACAGGGGTTGGCCGGCGTGGGTGGCACGGCGGGTGCGCATCGGCAGCGGCTGGTCGTCGTGGCACCAGTTCAGCGTGTAGCCGTAACCGGCTTCGGCCAGCAGGTCGGGCGTGTGCAGGCTCTCCGAGATCCAGGGCGACAGCCAGCCCGCCGGCACCTGGCCGCTGTGCTGCTGCATCAACGCGCGGCAATGCAGCAGCAGGTCGCGCTCGTCGGTCTCGGTCAGCACGCCCTGGCGCTCGGCGTTGCTGTGGCCGTGGCCCACCAGTTCGTCGCCGCGGGCCACGCAGGCGGCCACCAGCTCAGGGCAGTGGTCGTACAGGGCGGTGTTGATCAGCGCGGCCGACGGCAGGCCGAGCTGGTCGAACAGTTCCAGGCAGCGCCAGGCGCCCACCCGGTTGCCGTATTCGCGCCAGCTGTAGTTCAGCACGTCGGGCTGCGGGCTGGCCGGGCCGATGGCCGCGCCCATGCCCTCCCCAAAAGCGAAGTGCTCGATGTTGAAGCCGAGGTACACCGCCAGCCCGGCGCCACCCGGCCAGCGGTAGCGTGGGCGCCGGGTGATGGGCAGGTAGTCGAAGCGGCCGTGGTCGGGCAGCGGCCCGGTGTAGAGCGCGGGCACGGCCTTACAGCGTGGCCAGACCGGCGCGCACCATCAACCACTCGGCGCTGTCGTTCCACACCTCCATGTGGGTGATCAGGCCGCCGCGAACCACGTAGCGGTCGACATAGCGGTTGCCCTCGAACGGCGTGCCATCGGGCCATTCACCGTACAGCGTGCCGATGCTGTAGACCACCACCTCTTCCGGGTCGTCCGGGGCAGGCGGTGCACCAGTCTGGACAGCATGCACCCGGATGGCGGACACCGTCTCGGTGCGCTCGATGCGCTTCTTCACCCAGGCGTAGCGGCCCTTGTTGAAGGCGGTGCACTCGGCGGGGTCGGCCATGGCCCGGCCGCCGGTGAAGCGGATGGCCAGGCCGGGCGCGGTGTGGCGGCGCGCCGACACCGGGTCGGGCAGCATGATCAGGCGCAGGAATTCATCCACCACCGCGGCAGGCGTGGTCAGGGGGGCAGTGGTGGGTGCGGTCATCAGGTGATCACTTCGACGTTGGAGGCGCGGGCCACGGCGCGCCAATCATCGATCTGGCCGCGCACCAGCTTGACGAAATCATCGCCGATCAGCTGCGGCTGGCGCGGCAGGGTTTGCAGCTCTTCCAGCCGTGCGGCCACGTCGGGCTTGGCCAGGATCTCGGGGATCAGCGACGCCAGCTTCTGGGCGATGGGTGCGGGCAGGCCCTTGGGCGCCGACAAGCCCAGCCACTGCGAGCCGGTGAGCTTGCCGTACCCCAGTTCGGCGAAGGTGGGGATGTTGGGCAGCGCCGGCAGGCGCTTGGGCGTGCTGACGGCCAGTGCGCGCAGCTGGCCCGCCTTGAGCGTGGCCACGTTGGTGGTGATGGGGTCGAACACGCTCTCGATGTTGCCGGCCAGCAGGTCCTGCATCGCCGGTGCGCTGCCCTGGTAGGGCACATGGTCGTGGTTGGGCGCCTTGCCCTCGATCTTCAGCAACTCGCCGTACAGGTGGTTGGCCGACCCGATGCCCGACGTGCCGTAGCGCACCGGCTTGGTCTTGGCGGCTTCCACATACTGCGCCAGGGTCTGGAAGGGCGACTGCGCGCGCACCACCAGCACCATCGGCGCCTCGACCAGCAGGCCCATGTGGGTGAAGTCGCCCACCGCGTCGAACGGCATGGTGCGGCGGGTGGCGGTGGCGTACACATGCACCGCGGCGTGGCTGACCAGCAGGGTGTAGCCGTCGGCCGCCTGCTTCGACACGTAGTCGGTGCCGATCAGGCCGCCCGCGCCGGGCCGGTTCTCGACCACCACCGACTGGCCCAGCGCCTGGCTCAGGTGCGGCGCCATCAGCCGCGACACCACGTCGACCAGGCCGCCGGGCGGGAACTGTGCCACCAGCTTGATCGGCCCGCGGCTGGGCCAGCCCGACTGGGCGCCGACGAAGGCGGGGGCGGCGAGCAGGGATGCCCCTGCGGCAAGGACGTGGCGGCGTTTCATGGTGGTCTCCGAACGGTGCTGCGCTGCGCTGGGCGGGCGCGGACAGGGCGCCCGGCAGGCGCGGCCCGGGGTCGACATTGCAAGACGGGTGCCAGCGTGGATGGCTGGCGCAGGCCGCCAGCCAGCGTCGCAGCAGGGTCAGGCGGCGGGCAGTTGGAACAGGAAGCGCAGCGCCAGGGGCAGGGCCTGGCGCCAGGCACGCTCGTTGTGCTCCGCCTCGGGCCAGACCAGCAGGTCCTGGGCGGCGGGCTGGCCACGCAGTTGATCGCTGTAGGCGCGGGCCATCTCCACCATGCCGGGCCCTTCCCGGCCGCCGGCGTACACAAAGACGCGCTGGCTGCTGCGCAGCGGCTCGGCGTCGGTCAACGCCCGCACCGCCAGCGGCGACACCCAGAACGACGGTGAGAAGACGCCGCCCAGACCGAACACCCCGGCGTGGCGGTGCAGCCCCGCATGGCTGATCAGGCCGCCCATCGAGCTGCCGATCAGCGCGGTGTGGGTGGCCTCGGGGCGGCTGCGGTAGCCGGCGTCGATGGCGGGCTTAACGGTCTCGACCAAGGCGTTCAGATAGGCAAAGCCCTCACCGCGCAGGGTGTGGTCGCGGTCCCAGGGGTTGAGCTCCTGCATGCGCAATTGCTCGCCGTGGTCGATGCCCACCGCGATGGCCTCGAATCCATGGCGTGCGGCCAGGTCGTCCAGCGTCTCGTCGGCGCCCCATTCGCCGGCGTAGCTGGTGGCGTCGTCGAACAGGTTCTGCCCGTCGTGGAAGTAGATGACCGGGTAGCGGCGCGAGGCTTGCGTGGCATAGGACGGCGGCAAGTAGATGCGCAGGCGTCGGCTGCGCCCGAGCGCGGGCAGCAGCCGTGGATCGGTCACAGTGAGCCGGTCGCCCACCGTGCGTGGGCGGCCTTGGGCCGCGCCAGGCGCCGGCAGGCTGACTGCCGCGATGGCCAGCAGCGCGGCGCGGCGGTGGATTCGGGCGGGCTGGACCTGCACACCGGCATTCGAACCGCCAGGACACGCGGCCAACAGGTCAGGCCTTGGCCGCCGCCAGCCGCTGCAGCACCTGCTGGCCGCTCTCGGCCACCTTCTGCATCGTCGCTTCCAGCAGCGCCATCTCGCGCAGGCTCTGGGCAAAGGCCTTGTACTCGGCGGCCTGGGCCTCGCTGACCATCACCGGCGGGGCCATGGTCTGCAGCGCGCTGGACACCGCAGCGAAGCTGTCGCGCAGCCGCTCCAGCTGGGCGCGCAGCGCCGGGCCGGCATGGCCGAACATGGCGCCGTTGTCGGCCAGGGCGTCCAGCGTCTGCACCAGCGCGCCGAAGGCACCCGACTCACGCGCGGCCACCAGCCGGGTGTCCAGCCCGCGCTGCGCGCCTTCGCCCATCGACTGCAGCGCGCTGTCGCGCAGGCCCTCCAGTTGGCGTTCCAGATGGCGGTTCAGCGCGCCCAGGCGGTCACCCACCGCCAGCACCTCGGCCAGGATGCGGTCGAGGTCACTCACCACCTGGGTGATGCGGTCGAGGAAGTGATTGAGGTCGCGTGCCAGCTCGCCGAACTCATCGCCGCTGTTCACGGCCGCCCGCGGCGACAGGTCCATCACCCCGCGCGCCAGGCTGCTGACGGTGGCGCGCAATGCCAGCAGTGGCGCCATGCGCACCTTCATCAGGCCGAACAGCAGGATGGTGTGCACCAGGATCTTCAGGCTCAGCGCGCCGGCTGTCACCCGCACTTCCTGCCACCACAGCGCCTCCTTGCGGTCGAGGTAGCTGCGCACCGACACCGTGCCCAGCACCTCGCCCACCTGGGCCTTGACGTGGCAGCCCAGGCAGAACTGCTCGGCCTTCATCGGCACGCTGGCCTCGCGGTGTTCGCCCACCGCCCAGCGCGCCGGCAGGCCCTGCGCCTCCATGTTGCGGGTGGTGCGCATCGAGTCCACGGTGACGGCCGACGGCGCCACGGCAATGCTGAGCCCCAGGTCGTCGTAGTTGCGGTTGAGGATCGGATAGACCGTCTGCGCGGCATTGGGCCCACCCGAGTTCAGCATGATCGAGCGCACGTCATTGGCCAACTGGTCGGCGGCGCGGGCCACCCGGGCCGGCTCGGCCTGGGCGAAGTTGTAGCGCAGCACCGCGTAGCGGATCGCCATCTCCACCGCCGCCACCGCCAGCAGCAGCAGGAAGAAGTCGCGGATCATGTGGAACATGAACGACTGCTCGAAGCTACCGATTGCCGCGTTGGACTGACTTGCCATCACCATGTCTCCTGCCGCGGCGCTGTGTCAGCCGCTGGGGCAGGATGATCACCGGTGTGGCGTTCGGGTGCACGTGTGGCGATAGACCCCGCCAGTTTGGGGGCCATGCGGCGTCACCGGCGGGTCAGCACCGTCCATTGGCGCCATGCGACGATTTGGGCCAGATGCGCATCACTGATCTTTCTGAACTGCCGCACCAACGGCACCATCCCTGGCGCCTGGCCGCCGCGGCCCTGCTGCTGGCCGCCGGTCTGGCCAGCGGTTGCGCCACGCTCGACGAGAAACAGCGCGCGTGGATCTTCCAGCCCAGTGACCGCACTTGGTCGGGCGGCTTGGCCGCTGCGCAGGGCATGGACGAGGTGTGGATCCCGTTCCGGTCGGCCGAGACAGGGCAGGCCGTGCGGTTGCACGGTCTGTGGCTGGGGCAGCCGCGGGCCGATGCGCCCGTGCTGCTGTACCTGCACGGCGCGCGCTGGGACGTGCGTGGCAGCGCCCACCGCATGCGCCGCATGCATGCCCTGGGCTTTGCGGTGCTGGGCGTCGACTACCGCGGCTTCGGCCAGAGTAGCCCGGGACTGCCGTCCGAAACCATGGCGCATGAGGATGCCCAGGCCGCATGGCATTGGCTGGCGCAGCAGCAACCCGAGGCCCGGCGTTACCTGTTCGGCCATTCCCTGGGCGCGGCCATCGCCGTGCGGCTGGCCGCCGACACGCCCGACCTGGCGGGGTTGATGGTCGAAGGCAGTTTCCCGTCGATCCCGGCGGTGGTGCGCAACTTCAAGTGGGGCTGGTTGCCGGTGTCACCGCTGATCACCCAGCGCTTCGACGCGGCCAGCCGCATCGGCCAGGTGAAGGCGCCCGTGCTGGTGGTCCATGGCAGCAACGACAGCCTGATCCCGCCCGACCTGGGCCGCGCGCTGTACGAGCGTGCCCCCGAGCCCAAGCGCTGGGAATTGGTGGTAGGCGGTTCGCACCACAACACCAACACCCTGGGCCAGGCGCAGTACCAGGCGGCAGTGGCGGCGCTGTTCGGCGTGGGGGGCGGCGTGGGGCGCTGACGAAGTGCGCCGACGTGGCTGCGGCGCGCGCCAACAGTGCGGCGGCCGGCGCACGCCCTGTGTTGCCTCCGGTTTGGACATCGCACATGGCAGAAGGCCTGGATGGCGCGGCTTCGACGCGGTGCGACGTCATGCGTGTTGCCCGCCGAGATGTGGCGCCGGCGCGGTGTGGATGCAGGCGCCAGGTCCTGGAGGGCTTCGGCCATGGCCTTCATGGGCTTGTCGGCGACCGCTGCACCGGCCTCCTGGCGGTCGTCGTGGATCCCCAAAGGGTGGTCCTCCCGAACACCTGTTGCCATCCTGATGCTGGCACCGCGGCTGGCTCCGATGGCCGGGGCATTTGGCTGCGATAAAGTGGGGTTCGGGATCATCATGCGACTGCATCTGGAGACCGGCCACCTGACTCCCCCGGTGGGCATGAACCTGATCGTGGCGATGACGGCGTTCAAGCAGCCCTCCGGCCTGTTGTGCCGGGCCGCCGTTCCCGATGTCTTGTTGCTGCTGGTTGGTCTGGCGCTGGTCGTCTGGCAATCCTGGGCCGCCACCGGATTGCCGCATTGAGGTCGAAACGATGTCAATTGATTCAAGCACCGCCAGCCCCATGGCCCAGCCTGCCTGGGAGGTGAATCGTCTGTCGGCGGCGCTGGGCGCCGAGATCCGCGGTATCGACCTCGCGGCCGTGACCGTGGTTGATGCCGCAGCCATCGAGCAGTTGCTGCTGCAACACCACGTCTTGTTCTTTCCGGGGCAGCAACTGACCGTGGATGAGCATGTCGCCTTCGGCCGGCACTTCGGCCCGCTTGAGGGACACCCCAACATCAAGAACCCGTTCACCCAGCACCCCGAGCTGCTGGAGCTGGCCGCCAGCCACGGCGGCGTGGCTGACGAATGGCACACGGACCTGACCTTCCAGGCTGAACCCGCCCTGATGTCGGTGTTGAAGATGGTGCGCTGCCCACCCGTTGGCGGCGACACGATGTGGGCCAACCTCCATGCTGCCTACGACGAGCTGTCGGCGCCGATGCGCGAGCTGTGCGATGGGCTCAGCGCCTTGCACGACGCGCACCCGCACAACCGTCCCGACAAGATGGCGGTGCACCCGGTGGTTCGCATCCACCCGAAGACGGGGCGGCGTGCGCTGTACGTCAACGAGCATTTCACCCGCCGCATCGTCGAGATGAATGCGACCGAAAGCGACGTGCTGCTGGCCTACCTGACAAAGTGGGTGTCCCACCCGCGTTTCACGGTTCGCTACCGGTGGACCGAAGGCACCATCGCCATGTGGGACAACCGGTGTACCCAGCACTTCGTGCTCAACGACTTCAGCGGCGAGCGCATCATCCAGCGGGTCACCGTGATGGGCGACAAGCCCGCAGGCTCGCCCCCGAAGTGGTCGCCCTGCGTGCGACCGGGAGCGCCCACCGCGGCGGGGCGTCTTGACCGGCAATTGCAGGGTTTCTTGAACGCCAAGGCCAAGGCCGGCTGATCAGGGCGCCCAATCCCGGCGTCGGCTGCCGGCCCGCACGAGCGACCACTGGCCGGGCCCGCGCTTCAAGTGCGCCTCATGCCTTGCGCCTGAGCCGCCAAGTGCCAGCCGGCCAACGAACCAGATTCAGGACGTTCCCTGCCAGGATCAGGCCGACGCCCAACACCGTGGCGAGGTCCAGACGTTCCGAATACGCCATCCAGCCCACGAGCGCTGTCAGGGGGACGCGCAGGAAGTCCATCGGCACGACGACCGTGGCGTCTGCATGCTGCATCGCCCTGGCGAAGCAGTAGTGCGAGTAGGTGCCGCAGAAGGCCACCACCAACACCCAGCCCCAGGCCGGCGCTGACGGCCATTGCCAGACACTGAGTGCCGGCAGCAGCCCGATTGCGCTTTGCACCACCAGCATCCAGAAGCTGATCGCCACCGCCGTGTCGGTGCGGGTCAGCGACTTCACCAGCACGACCGAGACTGCGAACCCCACCGCGGCGGCCAGCGCGATCACCTGCCCGGCATTGAGTTCGCCCGCGTGAGGGCGCACGATCACGGCCACGCCCACCAGCCCCAGAACCACGGCGAACCACTTCCGGCTGTTCATGCGTTCGCCGAGAAAGACCACCGCCAGCGCTGCCGACCAGATGGGCATCGTGAATTCAATCGCCACCACCTGCGCGAGCGGGATCAGCATCAGGGCCACGAACCAGCCGTACTGTGCCGCGTAGTGGACTGCGTTGCGCAGCACGTGCTGGGTCAGCCGTTCGGTCCGGACCGCTGTCAGACCGCCGGCCGCCCGCACCAACGGCCACAGCATCGCCATGCCCAGTGTGGAGCGCAGCAGCATGACCTGAAACACCGGCAATTCGCGCGCCGCTTCGCGCCCCGCCACGGCAATCACGACCATCAGCGTCAGCCAGCCGGCCATCCAGCCCGCAGCACGGGCGATGGAGGCGTCGGAAGCGGCTTGCATGACCTGGAGCGTAGCTGATCTGCTGCGCTGTGAACGCAGTCGGCGGGCGGCGCACGGGAGCTGCGCCGGACCCGATCGACCATCAGGGATCGTTCGCGATGGGCAGCTTGCGGCCGGGCGAGTGCCACTGCCGTGAATCTTCGGCCCGAAGTCATCGACAAGATCCTCGCGCGTCCGCAGTGCCGCGAAGGTGGGCGGGTCGGCGGCCGCTCCTGTCGGGCCGAGTTGCCCGTTGCGGTTGGGCGCCTGCAGGCTGCGCCTACACCAGCAAGCTCAGCGCATCGACACCCGAACGCACGGGCCCAGTCTGTTCGTACGACGCCAGGTTGACCGAGATGTGGTGCGTGAGGCAGCTCGCCTCGCGCAGCAGCCGCTGCAGCACGCCGCTGCGCCGCACCGCACTGGCGCCGGTGGCGTCGTAGGCGATGCGCACCACCTCGGCCGAACGATGCACGGCCGTCACCGCCGCAACGCGGGCGTTCACCCGCTGCTCGGCCGACAAGGGTTCGCCGCGCATGGCGCTGTCCCAGACCGAGCGCAGCGCTTCGCGCAGGCCAGCGCGGCAGGCCCACCACAGGCCTTCGGCCGCTTCCAGGCTGCGCTGCGTGCACGGGTGCTGCAGCAGCGGCTGCTGCGAGTAGCGCTCGACCTTGCCGCGCATCTCCAGGCGGGCCTCGTCCAGCGCGCGCCGCGCAAGGCCCAGGTGGGTGGCCGCGGCGCCATTGGAGATGAACCAGATGCCCGGCACGAAGATGCGGGCGGCGCCAGCCGCGTCTGCGGCTGGCGCCGCCGCCGGCCAGGTGAAGGTGCGGTAGCGCGGCGCGAACACATCGTCCAGGCGGATGTCATGGCTGCCGGTGCCGCCCAGCCCGACCGGGTCCCAGGTCTCGGCGATGGTGGCCTGCTCCACCGGCACCAGGGCCACCAGCTGCCGCGGCAGCCCGCCTTCGTGCAGCGGCGGCAACCGCACCACGCCGCCCACATGGCTGGCCATGGTGCAGCCCGACTCGAAGGCCCAACTGCCGCTGATCTGCAGGCCGTCGCTGCGCTCTTGCACCTTCACGCGCGGCAGGTTGCTCCACGACACGCAGCTCATGGGGTCGGCAAACAGCTCGTCGCGGAAGCGGGCATCTGCCGAGGCGCAGATCAGGCCCGAGCAGATGCCGGCATGCGCGCTGACCCAGGCAGTCGACGCATCGGCCTCGGCCAGTTGCATCATCACCTCCAGCCAGTCGGGCAGCGAGCAGCCCAGGCCGCCCGACGCCTGCGGCACCAGCATGCGCGCCACGCCCGCCTGCTTGAGCTTGTGCGCAAAGTCAGGGGCGATGCGTCGCCCGGTCTCGAACTCGGCGCCGCGCGAGCGGGCTTCGGCCGCAAGCTCGGGCAGGCGGGCGTGCAGTTCATCGAACGAATGGACCATGGTCATGGGGGTTCCCGCTGGGTTGCTGATGAGACGAGGCCCGTGGGGGCGACTCCCGCAGGGACCTACACCCGCAGCACCTCGCGCCGCATCGACCACAGCACCGCCAGCACCTCGTTGCGCGTGGCGTCGTCGATGCCGTTCCTCTGCAGCGCGTCCATCGCATCGTCGATGACGGTCATGAACTCCTGCTCGTTGATGTTCATGCCCTTGTGCGTGGCCACCATGTCCTTGCCGGTGTGGGCCTCGGGGCCGCCGGTGCCGGCGCAGAAGAACTCGACCGCGCGGCGCTCCACGCGGGCCAGGTCTTCGCTGTTCATGTAGCGGGCATTCACGAGCGGGTTGGCCAGGTGGTTCTTCATCAGGTCTGCCGTGATGCGGGTGATGCCCTCGCGGCGACCCAGACGCTCATACAGGGACGGGGTGGTGGTGGTTTGGCTCATGTCGACTTTCTCCTTGTGGGTCTGCAGATCCAACACTGGCTCTGCTGGTTTGCAGGCTGGGCAGCCTGCGTTCTTGAATCGTTCTCGCCGTCACGGCGGCTCTGGGCGGCGGCGCCCTGGTGGGCGCACAGGCCGGCATTCACCGGACAGAGTGCCGCAGGTAGACGGCCCACGAGTCGAACTCGATGGAACCGGGATCGGGCGACTCGGTGGCCGATTTGGCTTCTGCGACACCCGAGCGGCCCACGTGGTGGGCGGGCTCGGGCAATGACTGCTCTGTCACGGGCAACGGCAGCCCGGCCGGCCCGATACCGGGCACGAGAAAGTAGAGTGACTTGTGGATCATGGCTGTTCCTTTGGCGGTTGACGCGGGCGGACAGTCGCCCGGCGTGGCCGCAGATTGCCGGGCCGGCGTTCCTGAATCGTTCCTGGGGTCCGCAGGGCTTGTGGCGGGGAACGCCCTCTTTTACGCTGGCAGGCATGGACATCCACCCGCCCAACGTGCCGTCCGGTGCCTTCAACCGCCTCGACGCCTTCCTTCTCGGTCGCTTTGCTGTCGCCATCGACGGCGTCGAACTGCCAGGCGAACGCTGGCCCAGCCTGCGCGCTGCGCAGTTGGTGCAGTTGCTGTGCCTGCATCCGCACCAGCGCCTGACGCGCGACGAGGTGATCGATGCGCTGTGGCCGCAGCTCGAACCCGAGGCCGGTGCCGCCAACTTGCGCAAGGCCGCCCACCACGCGCGCCAGGCCCTGGGGCGCCACGACGGCGTCGTGCTGCAGAGCGGCGAGGTGCTGCTGTGGCCAGAGCGTCCGGTGGTGGTGGACGCGCTGCGTTTCGAGCAACGCGCCGACACCGCGCTGGCGCAGCGCGACCCTGCCGACTGTGCCGACGTTGCCGCCACCTACCCAGGCGACCTGCTGCCCGGGGCACGCTTCGAAGCCTGGGCCGAAGGTGCCCGCGAACGTCTGCGTGAACGCCATCTGCAACTGCTGCGCGCCAGCGGCCAGTGGGAACGGCTGGCGCAGATCGACCCCGAAGACGAGGCGGCGCACCGGGCGCTCATGCAACGCGAACTGGCGGCTGGCAACCGAGCCGCCGCCTTGCGTTGGTACGCCCACCTGCGCGAGGCGCTGCAGCATGGCCTGGGCGTGTCACCGGACGCGCAGACGCAGGCGCTGTACGAGCGCTGCATTGCCGGCCTGCAGGCGGCCGGGCCCGCCTTCGTCGGTCGTGCCCAGGCCAGTGCCCAGGTGGCAGCCTGGCTGGGCCTGGCGGCCGACCAGCGGCCCGGCGGGGTCGTGCTGCGGGGGCCGGCCGGTATCGGCAAAAGTGCGCTCGGCCGGGAGATCAGCGCGCAGGCCCAGGCCCGCGGCTGGGAGGTGTGCCGCGTCGATGCCTCGCAGAACGGCCGCACCTATGCGGTGATGTGCGACATCACCGAACGGCTGATCGTCGAGGACACGCAGCGTGTTGGACCGCATCGGCGCGCAGTCGCGTGCCGTGCTGGCCCTGCTCAGCCCGCAGGCGGCACCGGCCGACCCCCTGCCCGGCCCGCTGGGCCGGCACCAGGTGGTGGGGGCCATCCGGCGCCTTCTGCTGGCTGCCACACCAGGCAGGGAAGTCTTGCTGCTGGTCGACGACGCGCACCTCGCCGACGATGCCGATGTCGACGTGATCACACAGCTGGCCACCACCGGCGCCGGGCCTGCTGCCGGCTTGTGCGTGCTGCTCGCCACCCGCCCGGCTGCGGCCGGTACGGCGCTGGCACGCGCCCTGGGCCGGCTGCAACGCTCGGGCGTGCTGCAGGTGCTCGATCTGGAGCCGCTGCCCGACGACGAGTGCCGCCGGCTGGTGGCGCGCGCGGCGCCAGCCGGCGTGCCGGACGAGGTGGTGGCGCGCATCGTGCGTGCGGCCGAGGGCAACCCGTTTGCGGCCATCGAGCTGGCGCGCTGTGCCGGCACCCACGCGGATGGGCGCTTGCCAGGCGGCGTGGCCGACGCCATCACCGAGCGGCTGTGCGACGTGCCAGAAGGCGCGCTGAGCCTGCTCAAGTGGATGGCCCTGAGCAACGACGATTTCGATGTCGCCACCGTGGAAGCGCTGGCGGCCGAGGCGCAGGTGCCCAGCCTGGCGTCACTGGACGCCGCCTTGGCCGCGGGCGTGCTGCTGCCGCTGGCAAACCGCTACCGCTTCCGCCACCACCTGGTTCAGCAGGCGCTGATCGACCAGGTGCCGCCCCACCACCGCCTGAAGATGCACCGCCACATTGCCGTCCACCTGGCCGAACTCGACAGCCCGCCAGCCGCCATCGCCCGCCACTGGCTGGAAGCGGGCCAACGGCGCGCCGCGATGCCCTGGCTGCTGGCAGCCGCCCGAGCGGCCGTGCGCCTGGCAGCCTTCAGCGATGCGCTGCGCCACCTGGAGCCGCTGCTGGCGTTTCAAGCCGATCATGCCGAGGGGCTGCGGCTGCGCGCCGAGTCACTGGACGCCATGGGCGAGCCCGCAGCGCTGGCCGCGTACCACGCCGCGGCCGACGTCGCGGGTGAACCCGAAAGCCACAACCTGCGGGCCAAGGCCGCATTGGCCCAGGTGAAGCTGGGCGATCCGAAAGGTGCGCTCGTCGTGCTGGCTGGCCTGAGGCCCACCAGCGTCGAAGGCAAGCTGTGCGAGGCCCTGGCCTACAGCGGCGCGGCTGCGCTGGGCACCGGCGACCCCGCTGTCGGCACAGCCAAGGCGGCGGTGGCGCGGCAACTGGCGCTGCAGTCGGGTGACACCACCTCGCTGGTCATTGCCTCCTGGGCGCAGGCCGCGGCAGCGCATGCGCGTGGCGACTTGCACCGCAGTGTCTGGGCCGACTTGCACGAGACCAGCCAGGTGCCGCATCTGGCGCTGCGTGTGTTCGACGGCCACCTGTGCATCACCCAGCGCTTCTTATACGGCGCGCGGCCCTACGCCGACGTCATCCACTTCGCCCAGACCCTGTCGACCGAGGCCCAGCGGCTGGGTGCCGCACGCGGGCATGCCTTCGGCGTGACGCTGCGCGGCGAGGCCGAATGGCTGGCCGGCAACCTGACCGAAGCACGCGAGCACCTGCGCGAAGGCGCCCGACTGCACCGCGCCATTGGCGGCCCGGTGGGCGAAGCGCTGTCGCTGCAGCGCCTGGCCGAACTGGCCTTGCACGAAGGCCAGCGGGACGAGGCCCGGGCTCTGGTCGACGAGGCCCTGGACGTGGCGCGCCAGACCGACATCGGCTTTCACCTGCTCGACCGCATCTACGGCACCCGGATCAACCTGCATGCCGACGACCCGGGCGCTGCCCTGCACGTGATGGAAGACGCCAGTGCCGCGGTGCGCGGGCCGCTGGAGACCTGTCCGGGCTGCCGCATCACCTTCGCCGTTCCCGCGGCCATTGCCGCCGCGCGCGCCGGCGAACTGGAATTGGCCGAGAGGCACGAAGCACAGTGCGCGTACCTGGCCAACGTGGTGATGCGCCTTCCGGCCTGGTATGCCGCACACGACGAGGTGCGCGGGCACATCGCGGCGGGTCGCGGCGCCACCGAAGAGTCGCTGGCGCGCTTTGCTGCGGCAGCGGCGCGCTTTCGGGAGGCGGAGCACCCGATCGATGCCGTGCGCTGCGCCAGGTTGGCCAGCGGGTGAACGTCGCCGAATGGTCACCTGCACGGAGGGCCGCACCCTGCACGTCGCGACAGCGAGATCGCGGTGTCGCGGTGCAGGCAGGCAGCGGCAGGATCACAGCGGCTTGCGGGCGATGATGAACACCCGCATGTCCTTGCGCCCACTGCCGTGCCGCTCGACGGCCTCGATTTGCAGGCCCTGGCGCACCAGGCTGGCCTGCAGCTGCGCGGCGTCGAACACCAGCACCGGCGGCGCCAGGCCCACCCAGCGCAGCAGCGGCACCAGCAGGCGCGGCACGGCGGGGTGCATCTCACGCAGGCATGGGGTCTTGGAGATGAAGCGTCCGCCCGGTTTCAACGCCGCCAAGATGGCAGGCAGTGCCGTGTCCAGATCGGGCAGCAGGTGCAGCACGTTGAAGGCCAGCACCGTGTCGTGCCCCGCGACAACGGCTGCGTCGTCGGCACCGGCCAGCCCGAAGTGCAACTGCGGCACGGGCTGCGCGGCCAGCCTGTCGCGTGCGATGGCGATCATGGCGGGCGACACGTCGGTGGCCAGCATGCGCCGCGTGCCGCCGGCCAGCCGCAAGGCCGTGGTTCCGGTGCCGCAGCCGATCTCCAGCACCGACTGCTCGGGCGACAGCAGCGCGCCCACCCGCTGCAGCGTGGTCTCGTAGCCGGCCGGGTCGGCGATGCGGGCTGCCGCATAGCGGCGGGCCATGCGGTCCCAGAAGCGGGCTTGCGCTCGGGCCTGGGCGGCGGAGGCAGGCCCGGGCAAGGGGTGGGACGTTGTCATCTTCCGGGCAGCGGGCTGCGGTTGGGCATCGATGGCTGCATGCTGTGCACGCAATTCGAGAAGAACATCGCCGAAAATCGAAGAGCACTCATGCAACCACGTATGGATCAACCCGACTGGAACCAGCTGAAGGCGTTTCTCGAGACCGCCGAGACCGGATCGCTGTCGGCCGCGGCGCGCAAGCTGGGCCTGACCCAGCCCACGCTGAGCCGGCAGGTGGCGGCCATCGAGCGGCAGCTGGGGGTGACGCTGTTCGAGCGCGCCGGCAAGGCCATGGTGCTCACCGCCACCGGGCTGGCATTGCTGGAGCACGCCCGGGTGATGGGCGCTGCGGCCGAGGACCTGCAGCTGGCCGCCACCGGCCAGTCGCAGGCAGTGGATGGGGTGGTGACCATCTCGGCCAGCGAGGCAGTGGCCGCCCACCTGTTGCCCGGTGTGCTGCTGCGGCTGCGCCAGCAGGCGCCAGGCGTGGTCATCGACCTGGTCGCTTCGGACGCGCTGAGTGACTTGCGCCGGCGCGAGGCCGACATCGCGGTGCGCCATGTGCGGCCTGACCAGCCCGACCTCATCGGCCGCTTCATCCGCGATGCCCAGGCCTGCTTCTATGCGTCGGCCGGCTGGGTGCAGCAGCACGGCCATCCGCGCACCGCCGCCCAGGCGGCGCAGCATGCCTTCATCGGCAGCGACCGGGCCGGGCGTTACCTGGGTGACCTGCGCCAGCACGGCCTGCCGCTGGACGTGTCCAGCTTCAGCTGCTATGCCGAGAACACCATGGCCCACTGGGCGCTGGTGCGCCAGGGGCTGGGCATCGGCGTGATGATGGTCGACATCGCCCGCGTCACGCCCGACGTGGTGCGCGTGCTTGACGAGGTGCCGCCGGTGGTCTTTCCGATCTGGCTGGTGACACACCGCGAGTTGCGCACCGCGCGCCGCATCCGCCTGGTGTTCGACCTGCTGGCCGATGCGCTGGCTAGCCCGGTGGCAGCAGCACCTGCCCCGCCTGCGCCAGCCCGGCCGGCCAGCGGCCGCTGACCATCAGCGTGGCGCAGCCCGGCTGCGCGGCGCGTGCGGTCAGCGCCTGCAGGAGCCAGGCACTGGACGGAGCGTCCAGCCCGGCCAGCGGTTCGTCCAGCAGCAGCAGCGTGGCGCCGCTGGCCAGCATGGCCGCCAGCGTGGCCTTGCGGCGCATGCCGGTCGACAGCATGAACAGGGTCTTGGCTGCATGGGGTGCGAGGCCGAAGCCGTCGATGTGCTGCTGCCAGGCCGCCACGTCCAGTGCCGGGTGGCGCTGGCGCAGCGATTCCATGCGCGCGGTGGGCGTCTGGTCGTCGCAGCCATCGCCGCGCAAGTCGGCATGGCACACCGCGGCGCGCCAGGCGGGGCTGTCGGGGTCGGCCCGCTCGCCGTTCAGCCAGGCCGGGCCTGATGCCGCCAGCGCGCCGGCCAGGTCGCCGCCCAGCAGGCGCAGCAGCGTGGTCTTGCCGCTGCCGGCGTCGCCTTGCAGCCCGTGCAGGCCCCGGCCCAGCGTCAGGGCCAGGCCATCGAACAGGGGCGGGTCGCCCGGGTGGGCAAAACGCAGCGGTGCAAGTTGCAGGACGGGCGGCGCGGTCATCGGCGGCGGGATGGGTGGGCTTGGGCGGCGCCGATTGTGGCGCCCTGCCGTGCCCGGCCACGCGCGCTACTTCTTCTTCTTTTCGTCGTTCTCGTGGCCGATCACGCCACCGATCACGGCGCCCACGGCGGCACCGGCGGTGCTGCCGGTGAGCACCGAGCCCGCCACGGCGCCGACCCCGGCGCCAATGGTGGTGTCGCGGGTCTGCTCCGACATGCCGGCGCAGGCGCTCAGTCCGAGCAGGGCGGCGCAGGCGGCCACGCCGGTGGTGGAGTGCAGCAGGGACAGGCGGGTGGGGGTCATTGGTGGCTCCTGGGAGGGTGGGCGGATCGCTGGCACCAGCATCGGCCAGCTGCTGGCCGCCGGCCATCGGCCGAGCGCGCGCCTGGCCGTCGGCCCTGTCCTACGCCGGTGTGGCGTCGGTCTGGGTCAGCGCACTTCTGCGGCCACGCCGGCCTTGCGGGCCAGGTAGTCGGCCAGGTCGATCTCATGCAACTGGGTGGCGTGGCGCTCTGTCAGCGCATGCCAGGCGCGCAGCCTGGCCTCGCCTTGCACGGCCGGCGCGCCGCTGGGGGCCGCCGTGCTGACCAGCAGCGCCAGATAGTGGCGCATCACCTGGCGCTCCAGCGCGCCGCGCTCGCCGCCCACCAGGCGGGGCGGGCCATCGGCTGTGGCGCCATCGCGGCTGAAGCCGACCTTGTCGCGTCCGGCCGTGGCCAGGTACACCTGGGTGGCCAGGCGCGCACCGATGCTGCTGGTCTGGCGGTAGTCGATGTGCAGGTAGGTCGCGCCGGACGCCAGCGTCACCGCCTCCAGGTGCATCTGCAGGTCGCTGTTGCCCAGCGGGCCGGCGGGGGCTGTCAGCCGGGTGCCGAAGTGGCGCTGGGTGTCGACCTGCGGCAGCAGTTGCAGCGCCATCGTGCTGGTCATCCCGGTCAGTGTCGTGCGCAGCGGGCCGGCTGTCAGCTGCAGGCGCCGCCCATCGGGACCGTCCGTGGGCTGGCAGGCGCGCACGTTCAACTGCAGCAGCAGCATGCCGCACAGGCCGGCGGCCGTGCGCAGCACCGCGGCCACGCTGTCGAGCGGCCGCGGCAGAACGGCCAGCACCTCGCCGCTGTTCAGCGGCGCAGTGGTGTCGGTGTCGCGCAGCAGCAGCGGCGCGCCGAACGGGCTGTCGGCCAGGCCGGCCTGCACGGCCGCATGCTCGGCCAGCAGTGCTGCCTGGCGTGCCGGGTCGGCTGCCGCTGCAGCGCCGTGCGCCCACAGGGCCAGGCAGGTGAGCGCACCGGCGAGGCCCGGGCGTTGGAGGAAAGAACGGTGCATGTGGCCGGCAGCGTGGCGTCCGGTGCGGCCGCCCTGCCCCAGCATGCTGGCGCACGGGCGGGCCGGCCATCGTCCGGCTGCCCGCGCGCTTGTGGGCGCTGGCCTACAAGCAGCGTCAGCCCGCGGCGGCCGACGGCTTGAAGCGCGCCGCCAACGCCTTGGCGGCGGCCACCAGCACCAGCGTGTCCACGCCCACCGCCACGAACAGCGCGCCGGCGTCCAGGTAGCGCTGGGCCTCGGTGGGGTCGGTCATCAGGATGCCCGGGGCCTTGCCGGCCCGGCGCACCATGGCGATGCCGTCGAGCATGGTCTTGACCACGTCGGGGTGGCCGGGCTGGCCGGGATAGCCCATCGACGCGGACAGGTCGGCCGGGCCGAAGAACACGCCGTCCACGCCCTCGGTGTCGGCAATGGCCTGCAGGTTGCGGATGGCAGTGGTGGTCTCGGCCTGCACCAGCAGGCACATCTGGGCATCGGCCTGGGCCAGGTAGTTGTCGACCTGGTTGTAGCGTGACGCCCGCGCCAGCGCCGCGCCCATGCCGCGGATGCCGGCCGGTGCATAGCGCATGGCCTGCACCATGAGCGCGGCCTGCTCGGCGGTGTCGATCATCGGCACCAGCAGCGTCTGCGCGCCGATGTCGAGGTATTGCTTGACCAGGGCCACGTCGCCGATCACCGGCCGCACCACCGGCTGCACTGGGTACGGCGCCACCGCGCGCAACTGCTGCAGGATGCTGCGCGGGTCGTTCGGCGCATGCTCGCCGTCGAGCAGCAGCCAGTCGTAGCCGGCGGTGGCCAAGGCTTCAGCAGCGGTGGCGTCGGCCAGGCCGACCCACAGGCCGATCTGCGGCCGACCGGCGGCCATGGCGGCCTTGAAGGTGTTCTGGGGCATCTGCATGGGTGTCTCTCTCGTCGTTGGTGTGTGGGGTCAGGGAAGCTTGTGGAACAGGGGGTGCAGCGAGCTGTTCTTGGCGTCGAACACCTCGGGCCCCTCGTCGATCTGCAGGGTCACGCCCACCGGACGGCTGGCCAGCAGCGGGGCGAAGTGGGCCTTGGCGGTGGCCTCCAGCTGGCGGCCGGTGTCGGCATGCACGGCCGCGCTGCGGCCACGGGCCATGCGCAGGTTCAGGTAGACGAAGCCGTAGTCGCTGCCCTGCCCGGCCGCCAGGCCGGCCGCACCGCCGTCGGCCACCGCACAGTGCGGCGCCGGGTAGGCCAGCACCCGGATGCCGCCCGGGGGGAACACCGGCTTGCCGGTGTCGTCACGCAGCGTCAGCATGGTGTTGGCCAGGCTGCGGCACAGCACGGTCATGTCGGTCACGGCATCGAGGTTGCCGGTGTAGAGGATCACCAGGTGGGGCATGGCTGTGCGCCTAGGGGCTGACCAGGCGCCGCTGCACGAAGTCCAGCCGGTCCTGGCCCCAGAAGATCTCGCCGTTGATCACATAGCTGGGCGCGCCGAACACCCCCAGATCACGCGCTTCGGCGGTGTAGGCGGCGTACTTCTGCGCGGCGGCGTCCATCGCGGCAGCATCCAGCAAGTTGGCCGGCAGGCCGGCCTCGGCCAGCAGCGCGGCCAGCACGGTTGGGTCGGCCACGTTGCGCTGCTCGGCCCAGATCGCCGCGCCCACCCGGCCGGCCAGGTCCAGCGCCGCCGCGCTGCCACGCGCGGCATCGGTGGCGATGATCAGCCTGGCCGCGTCGTTGCCGAGGACCGGAAAGTGCGCCGGCTGCGGGTGCAGCGGCACGCCCAGGAAGTCGCTGAAGCGCTTGAGCTCCACCAGCCGGTAGGCCAGGCGCTGCGGCGCACGCTTGGCCAGCGGCAGCCCGCCCGAGACCGGCAAGATCTCGCCCAGGTCCATCGGCTTGACACGCACGGTGGCGCCCGCGGCCTGGGTCATCGCCACGAACCGGGCATGGCCCAGGTAGCCCCAGGGTGAGACGGTGGCGAGGTAGTAGTCGACGGTGGGGGCGGGCATCGGGGGCTCCTCAAGTGGTGGCTGTCGATTGTGAATGGCCGCGGCATGTCACCTGGGTGCAAGAACCCGCATGCGGCACCGCCGCACACTGCAAGCACACCATCCACCGGAGACACCCATGACTGCTGCACTGCAACGCCTGGCCGGCAAGGTCGCCATCGTCACCGGGGCGGCCTCGGGCATCGGCCGCGCCACCGCCCAGCTGTTTGCCGCCGAGGGTGCCACCGTGCTGGCGGTCGACCGCCCGGGCAGCGCCATCGACACCGCGCATGCGGACGTCGACCGGGTGGTGCCCTTCGCCCAGGACGTGGCCGCCGACGGCGCGGCCGAGGCCATCGTGGCCGCGGCGCTGCAGGCCGGTGGCGGCCAGCTCGACATCCTGTTCAACAACGCCGGCGTGTCCTACAACGCGCTGGGCGAGCTGAGCACCGACGCCGAGTGGGACCGCGTGTTCAGCGTCAACATCCGCGCGGTGTTCCGCATCTGCCGCGCGGCCATCCCCGCGTTGCGGGCGCGGGCGGCGATCACCGGCCGGGCGCGCATCATCAACACCGCCAGCGTGATGGCCGAGCGCACCGACATCGGGCTGAGTGCCTACACCGCCAGCAAACACGCCGTGGCCGGCCTCAGCAAGACGCTGGCGCTGGAACTGGGCAAGCACGGCATCACGGTCAACTACTTGCTGCCGGGTGCCATCCACACCGGCATGACGGCCAAGAGCTTCGCCGACGAGAAGATCGCCGCCATCTGGGCCAAGAAGGCCGCGCTGCGCCGCCTGGGCCAGCCCATCGACATGGCCCGGTCGGTGCTGCTGCTGGCCAGCGACGAGGCCGACTTCATCACCGGTCACGGCCTGGTGGCCGACGGCGGGTTGACGCTGCGCACCTGAAGCGTGTGCGGTTGGTCACAACCCAGGTGGTGGGGCTGGCCCGAAACTGGCTAGGTTGTGGATGGATTGCCAGCCCACAGGCCGGCAAGCACCACAGCCCATGCACGGAGGCACCAACACCATGCACACCTGGGTCATCGACCAAGTTCCACCCCTGCCGAACGACACCCAGATCGTGCAGCCCCTGCGGCCCGAAGCTGACCTGCTGACCGGCGGCGGCATCGCCCTGAACCTGGGCATCCTGGCGCGCAACGGCCAGGTCTACCGGGTGGCGCGGGCCTTCGGCCTGGACGACTACAACCGGGCGGCGCATGCGCTACAGCGCCTGGGCCTGGTGCCCACCGGCCGCAGCCTGCGCCTGCATGACGTCAGCCTGGACGACGTGTTCATGGACCAGGCCGCCGCGCGCTGACCGGGCCGACCCGACGATCAGGCCGGCACCAGCCGGCCCGCTGCCGGTGGCCGCCCCACCGCCACCGCGATCTGCACCAGCCCGGCGAACAGGCCCAGCGCCACACCCACGCGCCAGGCCAGCTCGTAATTGCCCAGCCAGGTGTAGAGCAGGCCGCCACCAAACGCGCCCAGGAAGCTGCCCATCTGGTGGCTGAAGAAGGCCACGCCCTGGATCATGGCCTGCCAGCGCAGGCCGAACATCTCGGCCACGCTGCCGGCCACCAGCGGCGCCACGCCCAGCCACAAGAAGCCCATCACCCCGGCGAACACCAGCGTGCTGGTGGGCGTGGGCGGCGCCACGAAGTAGGCCGCCAGCACCAGCGACCGGGTGCAGTACAGCAGCCCCAGCAGCAGCTGCTTGCTCCAGCGCCCGCCGGCCCAGCCGAAGAACAGGCTGCCCAGCACGTTGAAGGCACCGATCATGCCCAGCGCCTGGGCGCTGAGCATCGGGTCCATGCCGCAGATGGCCAGGTAGGCCGGCAGGTGGGTGGTGAGGAACACCAGCTGCATGCCGCAGACGAAGTAGGCCCCGGACATCACCAGGAACGGCACGCTGTGCAGCGACTGGCGCACCGCCTGCATGGCCGATCCGCCGTCGGCGGTGCCGGCCACCGGCGCGGGCAGCGGCACCCGGTCGGCCCGCCCGGCCACCCAGGCGGCGGGCAGCATCACCAGGGCCAGCAGCGCAAAGCCCCACACTCCCCAGCGCCAGCCGTGGCTGGCCGCCAGGGTCTGGCCCAGCGGCGCGGCCACCATCGCGCCCAGCGACCCCACCGCCGACACCATGCCCAGCACCAGGCTGCGGTTGGCTGGCGACACCACCCGGGTGGCCACCGACATGGTCAGCGCCGACCCGGTGCAGGCCAGTGACGCACCGATCATCACGCCCGCGCTCAGCACCACCGCCAGCAGGCCCTGCGCACTGGCCAGCACCACCAGCGCGGCCACGTACAGCGCGGCGCCGGCCACCATCAGCGGGCGGAAGCCCACCCGCGCCGCCCAGGCGCCGGCCAGCGGCTGCAACAGGCCCCAGGCCAGGTTCTGCACCGCCACCGCCGCGGTGAACTGCGCCACCGTGATGCCGATGCCCTGCGGCCCCTGGGTGATCGGGGGCATGAAGATGCCCAGGCTCTGGCGCAGCCCCAGGCTCAGGCTGAGCACGGTGGCCGCGCCCAGCAGGATCATCCAGACCGGCTGCAGGCTGCGCAGCCCGGTGGCTGGCGTGCTCAAACGGTGCGCCGGTTCAGCCCGCACCACCGCGCCATGTACAGCGCCAGCACGGCGGTCACCCGCTGCAGGCTGGACAACGACACCCACTCATCGATGCCGTGGATGTCGGACCCGTTGGGGCCGTAGCAGGTGCTGGGAATCTGGCCGTAGAGGTGGAAGAAGCGCACGTCGGTGGTGGCCGGCGTGGCGTTCAGCGGTGCGTCGGTGCCGGCGATGTCGCGGTGGGCCAGCAGCAGTTGCTGGATGGCCGGCTGGGTGGTGTCGACCACGCAGCCCTGGGCCTGGAAGCCCTGGTAGGTGATGCTGTACTTCAAGCTGGCATTGCCCGGGTGGCGGGCATGGCTGGCGGCCAGGTGGGCCTCGACCTCGGCACGCACCTCGGCCGGCGTGCGGCCGGGGTAGAAGCCCAGGCGCATGTCGACCCGGCAGTGGGTGGGCACGCTGCTGGACCATTCACCGCCCGAGATCTTGCCCAGGTTGAAGTTGATCGGATGCGGGTGGCCGGCATAACAGGCGTGGCGTGCGGCCGGGCGGTTCCAGGCGGTCTCCAGCTCCTTGAGCCACTCCACCATCTGCTGGGCATAGCCGATGGCCGACATGCCGGTGTGCGCCACCGACGCATGCACCGGCAGGCCGTGCACGTCGATGGTGAGCCACATCACGCCCATCTGCGCGCTCATCACGCCTTCGAACGGCTCGGGGATGATGGCGGCGTCGGCGGTGTAGCCCTCGACCAGGCAGGCCAGCGCGCCGTTGCCGGTGCATTCTTCCTCGACCACGCTCTGCAGGTAGACCGGCGCAGCCGGCTCGTAACCCAGACGCTGCAGCGCGCGAAACGCCTGGGTGTAGGCCACGATGCCGGCCTTCATGTCGGCCGCGCCCCGGCCGTACATGCGGCCGGTCAGCGGGTCGCCCTCGATGCGCGGAGCGAACGGCGGGCTGGACCACAGGCTGTCGGTGCCCACCGGCACCACGTCGATGTGGCCGTTGAGGATCAGGCTGCGGCCGCGCACCGGCCCGGCGGGCTGGTGGATGCCCACCACGTTGCGCCGGCCGGCATACGGCAGGATGGCCGGCGAGTAGCCGGGGTGGTCCTGGATCTTGGCCAGGTCGACCTCGAATTCATGCACGCGCAGGCCGAGCGATGCGAACTCACGCGCCATCAGCACCTGGGCGCCGGCCTCGTCGCCCAGCAGCGATGGCTGGGCCACCAGTTCGGCCAGCAGCGCCACGGAACCAGGGTGCAGCGCCGCCACGGCATCCAGGATCTGCTGTTCGGTCAGCGGGTTCAGCGTCTGTGCGTCCATGGGGTTGTCCTCGGGTGGCCTTGGTGGGGTCTGCTGGGCATGATGCACGCCCTGTGCCCACGTTCCCAGGATCGCCCGATGACTGCATTCACTTCCGCGACAACGACTGCCCCTGACCCGGCCCGCACCGGCCGCCTGGCCGGCCGCCGTGTCCTGATCACCGGCGCCAGCCGCGGCATCGGCCAGGCGATTGCCCTGCGCTATGCCGACGAGGGCGCCACCCTGTGCCTGGCCGCCACCACGCTGGCCGGCCTGGCCGACACCCAGGCCCGGGCCGAAGCGCGCGGCGCGCAGGTGCTGCCGCTGGCGGTGGACGTGGCCGACCGCGCGCAGGTGCAGACCCTGGTCGACACCATGGTGTCGACGCTGGGCGGCATCGACGTGCTGGTCAACAACGCCGGCGTCTACCACGCCGCCAGCCTGCTGGACACCGCGCCGGAAGACTTCGACCGGGTGATGCAGGTCAATCTGTACGGCGCCTTCCATGTGCTGCAGCTGTGCCTGCGGCAGATGCGGGCCCAGGGCGCCGGCAAAGTGGTCAACATCGCCAGCACCGCCGGCAAGGGTGGGTCGATGAACCAGAGCGCCTACAACGCCAGCAAGCACGCGCTGGTGGGGCTGACGCGCTGCGCGGCGGTGGAACTGGGGCCGCTGGGCATCTGCGTCAACGCCATCTGCCCTGGCTTTGTCGAGACCGACATGCTGCAGTCGTTCAGCGCCCATGCGGCCATCACCGGGCTCAGCTTCGAGCAGATCATGGCCAACGGCAAGGCGCGCGTGTCGCTGCGGCGCTTTCTGCAGCCGGTGGAGATCGCCCACCTGGCGGTCTACCTGGGCTCGTCCGAGAGCGACGGCATGACCGGCCAGTCGATCCTGATGGACGGCGGCATGCTGATGATCTGACGGGCGGCGCCCACGGCGCCCCCGTCGTCAGGCGCCGCGCGCCAGCGCCTGGCGGATGCGTTCCACTGTCTCTGCCATCGGCGCGCGCGTGGACACCTCCAAGCCCAGGTTGCGGGCGATCTGGTTCACCCGCGCGGGGTTCAGCGGCAGGCCGCCGCGGTCGATGGCGGCGATCAGCGACTGGGCCTGCTGACGATCGGTCAGCGGCTGGCCCACCGCCGTGCCGATGCGCCGCCGTGCCCACCAAGTCTTGATCCAATGCATCGGCCCAGTTTATGGGCGGCATGCGGGCATGCTCTGCCATACTGGTCGTGCCAGGTCGCTCTGCTGCAATGGCATGGGAGATGTCGGCAGTGTTTGCAGGGTGCACCGGCTGGGCCGGGCGCCTTGACCTCTGCACGCAGCAGGCTGGGCAGGCTCCAGCCTCGGCGGGTGTTCATCAGGGACCGGTCGCATGCCCGAATCGCCCGATCACGCAACGCCAGACGCCGTCCAGGTGGGGCCGGCGGCCGACCTGGCGCTGGAGACCGCGGTGGCCGCCGTGCGGCCCCTGCCCGCCCCCGGCGGCAGGCGCCCGGCTGGCAGCAGCCGCCCCCGGCCTGGCCTGCGCGCAGGCCTGTGGCTGTTGTTGGCCATCGGCCTGCTGCCAGCGCTGGCGGGCACCGGCTGGTACCTGGTGCAGCTGCGCGAGACCGCGATGCACGACGCCTTCGCCAAGACCGACCTGATGGGCAGCGGCACGGCCGAGGCGCTGCGCTGGGTGGTGCAGGATGCCCAGGCCTTGCTGGCCACGGTGGCGGTACGGCCCAAGGTGCGCGCGCTGGACGCGGCCGATTGCGACGCGGTGTTCCGCGACTTCCAGCAACTGGTGCCCGCCTACAAGGCGCTGGCCCTGCGCCGCAGCAACGGTGAATCGGTCTGCTCCGAGTTGCTCAACCCGCCGCCGCGGTCCAGCGTGGCCGCCACGCCATGGTTCCAGGCGGCTGTTCAGCAGCGAGGCTTCCATGTCAGTGGTGTGCATGCGGCGTCGGTGCAGCAGGGCTGGACGGTGCGCATCACCCAGACGGTGCAGGGCCATGGTGGCCAGGTTGACGGGTTGCTGGTCTCGCCACTGGATCTGCAGCAACTGCACCAGCGCCTGTTTGCCCGGCTGCCGGTGCAGGCCCGGGTGGCGGTGGTCGACGGCAGCAACCGGGTGGTGCTGCAGTCGCAGCAGCAGGACGAGCGTGTTGGCAAGCTGGCGGTGGACGCCGTCGCCCGCGAGATCGACCGGCTGCGCGGCCAGCGGGCCGAAGGGCATGCCGAGAGCGCCACGCTCCAGTTCGTGGAGACCGGTTTCGACGGCACCCGGCGGCTGTTCTCGATGCGGCCGGTGCCGTTGACCGATTGGGTGGTGGTGGCCTCGCTGCCGATGGACGAGACGCTGCAGGCCTACCGGGACACCCGCAACCGCACGCTGGCTGCGGCGCTGGCGGTGTTGGTGGTCGTGGCGCTGGCGGCCTGGCGGGTGGGGCGGGCCATCCTGCAGCCGATGGAGGGCCTGGCGAGTGCGGCACGCGGCGTGGCTGCCGGCGACGACAGCTGTCGCGCACCCGTGGCCGGCCCGCGCGAGGTCGCTGCGGTGGCGCATGAGTTCAATCGCATGGTCGAGGCCAATGCGCTCGCTCGCGCCCAGTTGCGCGCCAGCGAGTTGCAGCACCGCACACTGATCCAGAACCTGCCGGTGGCGGTGGTGTCGCACCTGCCGGACAGCGCGATCGAGGTGTTCAACGACCAGGCCTGCAGCCTGCTGCGCATGACCCCGGCGCAGATGGAGGGCCGCACCGCCGTGGACCGCGCCTGGTGCTTTGTCGACGCCCAGGGCCAGCGCATGCCGACCACCGCCTACCCGGTGAGCCGGCTGCTGGCCGCCCGGCAGCCGTTGCCGCCCATGCTGCTGGGCATCGCCGACGAGCCGCCAGACGGCGCGCTGGCGCAGGCCCACACCTGGGTGATGGCGACCGGGTACCTGCAGTTTGACGCCTTGGGGCCGCTGCAGCGGGTGATCGTGGCGTTTGTCGATGTCACCGCCCAACGCCAGGCCGAGGCCTTGCGCGTGGCCAAGGAGACCGCCGAGGCCGCCAGCGTGGCGAAGACGGCGTTCCTGTCGCGCGTCAGCCACGAATTGCGCACCCCGTTGAATGCGATCAACGGCTTCTCCGAACTGGTGCTGATGGACCCGCAGGTGCCCCCCGCCAGCCAGGACAAGGTGCGCCATGTGCTCAACGCCGGCCGCCACCTGCTGTCGCTGATCAACCAGGTGCTGGACCTGACCCAGGGCGAGACGGTGGCGCAGCCCAAGCCGCTGCAGCCGCTGGCGCTGTGGCCCTTGTTGGCCGAGTGCGTGGCCCTGTGCGAGCCCTTGGCCCAGGCCCGCGGGGTGACATTGACGCTGGCACCGCAGCCGCAGCCGGCGCCCTGGGTGCTGGCCGCGCAGACGCCGCTGCGGCAGGTGCTGATCAACCTGCTGTCCAACGCCATCAAGTACAACCGGGCGCGGGGCAGCGTGCAGATCGGCCTGGGGCCGGCCCACACGGCGGCGCTGCTGGCGCTGCAGGTGCAGGACACCGGCCCCGGCCTCAGCGCGGCGCAGCAGGCCGCGTTGTTCCAGCCGTTCAACCGGCTGGGCGCCGAGTACAGCGGCGTGGAAGGCCACGGGCTGGGCCTGTCGATCGCCCGCATGCTGGCCCAGGCGCTGGGTGGCGACATCACGGTGCACAGCGTGGAGGGCGACGGTGCCACCTTCACGCTGCATCTGCAGCGCAGCGCGCCAGTGGCCTGACCCGGCCCGCCGCGCCCGGCGCCGCCTGGGCGGCAGGTGCAGGCTGGTGTGCCAACATCGTCGCCATGCAAGCAGACCACCCGCCACGGGATGTGGCCATCATCGGCGGCGGCATCGCCGGGCTGATCCACCTGCACTACGCCAGGCAGGCGGGGCTGGACGCTGTGCTGCTCGAACGTGCACCCGCCGTCGGCGGTCTGTGGCGCGAGCTGCCCGCCTGGCAGGACATCCAGGTCTGCGCGATCGACTGGACGGTCGGCGACCTGCCCATCGACGGCCCGATGCAGCCGCAGGTGCTGGCCAACATCGCGTCGTGGGTGCAGCGGTTCGGCCTGGCCGACGGCATCCGGCTGGACTGTCCGGTGCGGCTGGCGCGCCACGATGGCAGCGCCTGGGAGCTGCAGACGCCGCAAGGCCTGGTGCGCGCACGCCACCTGGTGGCGGCGACCGGCGGGCACAACCGGCCTTGGGTGCCGGTGGTGGCGCGGCGTGACGGGTCGGTGGCCGAGTTCCATTCCAGCGCGCTGCGCCAGCCGGAGGTGCTGGCCGGCGCCCGCGTGCTGGTGGTCGGCGGCGGCGCGTCGGCACTCGACTTGCTGGACCAGTGCCTGCTGCAGGGCGCCAGCCAGGTGACCTGGGCCCACCGCGGGCTGCGTTGGTTCACGCCCACCAGCAAGCCCAAGTCGGTGGCCGGCAGCGTGCGGCCGGTGGCCCGCCTGCAGGCCCAGGGCGTGCCCGTGGCGCAGCAGAATGATCTGGTGCGGGCCGATCTGCAGTCGCGCTACCGCAAGTTCGGCCTGGAGGCGCTGATCCCCGATCACCCGATGGACCTGCGGACCGACCAGCTGTTTCCGGGCCGCGCCCGCATGCTGGCGGGGCTGGACCGGATCGACCGCCACCACGCCGAGGTGGTGGCGCTGGAAGCGGGGCAGGCGCTGCTGTCGGACGGCAGCAGCGTGGCCGCTGACACGGTGCTGTGGGGCACCGGCTACCGCACCGACCTGGGTTACTTCGCCAACCCGGCGATCGCGGCGGTCACCGGCGTCAACGCATTGGCGGCGCGCTGCGCCTGCGTGTTCCGCAGCCTGGACGAGCCCGACCTGTACTTTCCGGCCGTCGGGCTGGAGGGCTTTGGCGCCACGTCCTGGAACCTGGCGGTGATGGCGCGCAGCGTGATGTCGCACATCTGCGGCCGGGCGCAGTTGGATCTGGAGCCACTGCCTCACCGCCTGAACCACCTGGAGATGGTGCGCCACCTGGCGCAGCGGGATCCGGTGAGCTTTGGTGGCGCCGATGCGGACGCCTGGTGCCGCGACATCGGCCTGGGCACGCCCGACGACCAGCCCTATCCCCTGCCGGCGTTTGTGCCCGACCCTGCGCCGTCGCCGGCGCAGGCGGCCCCCGGGGCCGGCTGACCGCCTGTACGCACGGCCGCCAGGCCCCGGAGCATCAGGGCCAGGCGGGTGGATGGCTGCCCGGCGGCATCGACGGCCGCGCCCAGCGTGCCGGCGTGGCCGACAGCAGGCCGGCATGGCGCACCGCCCGCAGCACGCCCGGGCCGCCGTTGCCGAAGCCGCTGGGGCTGTCCTCCAGCCAGGCGTCGGGCGCGGGTGGCGTGGCTGACAGGCCGCTGGCGTCCTGCCCCATCGCCCGCAGCCAGGCACCCACGCCTGCCAGTGTGACCCGCACCTGCCAGCTGCCGCCCTGGGTGGCCTGGCGCCACAGCGCGGCCTGGATGCCGAACGCCAGCAGGTGGCCGGCGGCGTAGTCGAGGATCTGCACCGGCTGGGCCTTGGGCGTGCTGGTGCCTGCGGCTTGGGCCTCTGCCAGATTGAAGCCGGTGGCGGTTTGCACCAGCGAGTCGAAGCCACGCCGTCCGGCCCACGGCCCGGTGTCGCCATAGGCCGACAGCGATCCCACCACGATGCCCGGGTGTCGCCGTGCCAGGTCGGCTGGGCTGAAGCCGTGCCCGGCCAGCGCGCCCGGGCGGTAGCCCTGCAGGAACACCTGCGCCCCATGTGCCAGGTCGTGCAGCCGGTTGCGGCCGGCATCGGTGCGCAGGTCGATCTGCGCGGACAGCTTGCCCCGGCTGGTGTCGGCAATGGCCGCGATGTTGGGCAGGTGCGGGCCGTTGACCAGCAGCACGTCGGCCCCGTGGGCGGCCAGGCAGCGCCCGGCCACCGGGCCGGCCAGGATGCGTGTGAGGTCGAGCACGCGCAGGCCCGTCAATGGCTGGCTGTCAATGGGCAGCGGCGACGGCCGCGTGGACCACGGCTGCGGTGGCGCATCGCCACCGGGAATGGGGTCGATCGCCACCAGTGGCTGGCTGGCCAGGGCTTGCGCCTGGGGATGCACATCCCAGTCGGCAAAGCTGCGTGCAGCGGCCACCACCCCGCCAGCGTCGGACACGGCCTGCTCGAAGGCGGTGGCCGTCCAGCCTTGCAGGGCCTGGGTGACGGCCGCACGCTCGGTCAGGGCGCCGGTGGGCAGGCCCAGCACCTGCAACGCCAGATCGCGGTGGTGCGCAAAGTTGGCATGCAACCGCACCCAGCCCGGCGTACCCACGCCTGCACCGCAGGCATACAGGCCGGACAGCTTGTCCCACAGGTCTGGTGCATGGCCGTCGATGGCGAAGTGGGCGCTGCACTCCAGCGTGGCGTGGCTGCGGTCGACCTGCACCCGCTGCTGCTGGCCGCCGCGGTGCTGCCACAGCCAGGCCGCGGCCAGTGTTGCGGCGCCGATGCTGGCCTGGGCGGCGGTGGCCACGTCGAACGAGGACGGCAGCACCTGGCCCGCGCCGGGCAGGCTGGCCATCTGCAGCGCCTGCGCGGGCAACCCCGCAGCCAGCCACAAGGCCGCCAGGGCGGATTCAGCGGGCGGCGGGCTGTCGGGTGTGTGTGGGGTGTGCATGGGAGAAGACAGGGGGTCGTGGCGCTGCAGTGGGATTGTGTGATGACGAGATGGGCAAAAAAACGAACTAACGGCGGACCGCGACCCTTCTAGGCCTGATCTCCCTTCGCAGGCTGCGGTGACTGTCGTGTGCATTGAGAAACACGGCGGCGTTAGTTCATAATTAATTGATGGGGTCCCATCCTGCCACCTTACAGCGAGGCTTCGACGACTGGCTGGCACACCAGCGGGTGGCCGGCCGGCTGCGGCGGGGGTCGTCAGAGGCGGTGTACCGGGCAATGTGGCAGGCGCTGGCTGCCTGGTGTCTGACCCAACGACCGGCGCTGCGCCTGGCGGATCTGCAGGGGCAAGCACTGCTGGCCTATCTGGCCAGCCGCAGCGGCATGCTGGCCACCGACGGTGCACTGACGCCGCGCTACCAGCAGCGGCTGGTCAGCCTGGTGCAGCGCGTGCGCCAGCACCAGGCCTGGCAACGCCAGCAGGCCGCGGCCGGCCCAGCCCAGGCATTGGCCCTGGCCAGCGGCGCACTGCCATCGCACGGCGCCACCCGCTGGTTGGCCACCAGCACCGCCGTTGCTGGCAGCCTGGGCGATCCGCCGCCACTGCATCTGCCACCCGACCAGGCTGACCAGTTGCAGGCCCTGCTCTCTGACGCCACCGATGACGACCAGGCACGCTGGCAACGCCTGCGCGACCGCTGCGCTGTGGCCTTGCAACTGGGCGCGGGCCTGGGCCCCGGGGATGTGCGCAGCCTGCGGCTGGCGGATGTGCGCGCCAGCCGCCTGACGGGCACGCAGGCAGACCACCTCGCCGCGTCAACCAGTCACGCGCCCAGTCAACCGCCAAGCCGTGCGGACCAGGATGCCCCCGACGAATCGCCCGCTGGTGCGTCCACCCGCTGGCACCTGCAGGTTCCGGCCAGTGGCAGTGCACCAGCCCATGCCGCGCCCCTGGCTGGCTGGGCGGCCGCGGTGCTGGCGCGCTGGTTGTCGGTGCGCCGGGCCCAGGCGCTGGGCGGCACTTGGCTGCTGCCGTCCACCCGCAGCGGCAAGCCCTGGGGCAAGGTGGCGCAGTACGAAGCCGCACGCCGCGTGCTGGCCGACGCCGGGCTGGACGCCGATGGCGGTGGCTCCTTCCGCCTGCGCCACAGCTTTGCCATGCGCCAGCTGCTGCATGGCCACGACCCGGCGCAGGTTGGCAGCTGGCTCGGCGTGGTCGACCCGCAGGTGCTGCTGCGCTACCAGCAGGCCCTGGCCGGCCAGCCGATGGCTGCCCAGGGCACGGCTGGCCCAGCGGGGACCACCACCGTCAACGCCCTGCCCTGGCCGGTGTGACTTGCGCTGAGCGGGCAGGCTGCCGCAGCTGCGTTCTCAGCGCGCTGCAGCCGCCGGGTACAAACCGCGCATCTGGCCATGCAGCCGGGCCAGGCCCAGCAGCGCGTCGATGCTCGGCGTGGTCACACCCACGCGCTGGGCGATCTCCTGCACCACCGTCACCAGCGCGTCCAGCTCGATCGGCCGGCCAGCCTCCACGTCTTGCAGCATGCTGGTCTTGAAGGCGCCCAGCTTGCGGGTGACCTGGTGCCGGTCTTCCGGCGTCTGGTCGATGGCGCAGCCGATCATGGCACCCACGGTGGCGGCCTCGCCCATGGCGCGGGTGCAGAAGGCGCGCGTCAGCGGGTCGTCCAGCACCTTGTCCACGGTGGCGCCGGTGATGGCGGTCAGCGGGTTCATGGTCATGTTGCCCCACAACTTGTACCAGATGTCGCGGCGCACATCGGCCGACGCCGTGGTGTCGAAACCCGCGCGCTGCAACAGCGCGGCCAGTGCCTGCACCCGGTCGCTGGGGCCGCCCAGCGGCTCGCCGATGATCAGGCCTTGGCCCATCTTGTATTCCACCAGGCCGGGCTCGGGCGTGAAGGTGCTGGCATGCACCACGCAGCCGATCACCTGGGCCAGCGGCAAGGCCGCAGCAATGCGGCCGCCGGGGTCGATGCTGTCCAGCGGCGCGCTGCCCAGCGCTGGCGCACCGGCGGCAAACCACCAGGGCACACCATTCATCGCCGGCAGCAGCAAGGTGTGCGGGCCGATCAGCGGGGCGATGCGTTCGGCCACCGCGCCCAGGGCCGGGCCCTTCACCGCGATCACCACCAGATCCTGCTCGCCCAGCGCGGCGGGATCGTTCACGGCCTGCACCGGCGCGCTGTGCAGTTGCCCGCCCTGGCGCAGCCGCAGCCCATGCTGCTGCAGCGCCGCCAGCGTGGCGCCGCGCGCCACGGCGCTGACGCTGCAACCACCGGCCAGCGCCAGCCGCGTGCCGATGAAGCCCCCGATGGCGCCCACGCCGTAGATGCAGACCTTCATCACCGCGCCCTATTTGGCGAACACCTGGCGCATGTCGGCAAACGACTTGAATTCCAGCGCATTGCCCGACGGGTCGAGGAAGAACATCGTCGCCTGCTCGCCCACCTCGCCCTTGAAGCGCACATGCGGCTCGATGATGAAGCGCGTGCCAGCGGCGCGCAGCTTGTCGGCCAGCGCCTCCCACTCGGCCATCGGCAGGATGGTGCCGAAGTGCCGCACCGGCACCGCGTCGCCGTCGACATGGCCGGTGGCTGCCGGCCGGCATTCGTCGGGCGACAGGTGCGCCACCACCTGGTGGCCGTAGAAGTCGAAGTCGACCCAGCTGTCCGAGCTGCGGCCTTCGGCGCAGCCCAGCAGCCCGCCGTAGAAGGCGCGGGCAGCCTGGATACTGTGGACGGGGAACGCGAGGTGGAAGAGCGGCGTGGCGGTCATGGTGGCAACGGTCCTGGCAGGGTTCGACATCGGCCGCATGGCCGGGCAACGCTGATTCTGCACCGCCACCCGGGCGCTGCCGGATCAGGGCAGATCGGGGTGGCGCAGCAGCAGCACCCGACCGGCGTCGCGGGCCGCGGGGTGGCTGATCTCCGCCCGCGCTGCCAGTTGCCCGCTGGGGCCAGTCACCAGCCGCAGCGTGTCGCCGCTGCCGACGCCAAACACCGTCAGCCGTGCGGTGATCACCGATGTCGTCGCGTCCACCAGCAGCAGGTCCGGCGTTCCGAACGGCACACACGCGAAGCGGCTGGCAACCAGCGCCCGGCAATGGCCGCCACCGGCCACCTGCCCCAGCGGCGCCAGGTTGTCGGTGTCATACAGGCGGTTCGCCAGCAGCAGCCGGCTGCCGATGCGGTCGATCGCCGGCACATAGAAGCTGCCGAAGGCATCGGCCAGCACCTGGGTCGCCACCACACCGTCGGCCTGAACGGCCATGCGGCGCAGGCCGAACTCGGTGCTCTCAGTGTTGATGCCGAACAGGCTGTTGCCGTCGGCGCCGAACACCAGCTGGTTCGACCCGGTGTGCGAGGCCGTCTGCACCGGCATCAGCACGCCGTCGCGCAACAGCGCCACGCCGGCATGGGCCGGGCTGCTGCTGGCCGTGGCCAGCGCCACCGCCAGCACGCCCGGCGCCGTGGGCGACGCCGCCAGCGACTGCGCATACAGCGGCCCACCGAACAGCGGATGCACCGGCAGCCGGGTGCGTGACAGCTCGGCCATGCCGGGCAGCGCCAGGCGCAGCACCTCGCTGCTGCCGTCCAGCCCGACAGACAGCGACCCGCCATCGGCGGCCAGCGCCAGCGCACCGGGGTCCGACCCCACCACGGCAGAGTAGGTCACGGCGCCCGTGTCGGCGTCGATGCGGGCCAGCCGGTTGCCCTGGCCCACCACCGACCCGGGCACGCTGGCGTAGTAGACCCGGCGCGCGGCGTCGTAGACCAGGTCACGGTGCACCAGCGCGATGCTGTGCGTCGCCCGCACGGTGGCCGGGTCCAGCGGATTGGCGCCGCCGATGCGCAGCGACGCCAGCGCCAGCGTGTAGGGCGGGAACACGTCCACCCCGCCCGACCCCACCGAGCTGACCTGCTCGCGCAGATAGCCCAGGCCCTTGGCCAGCCACACGTCCGACGTGGCCGTGGCCTGCAGTTGCGGCTGGCTGCGGCGGGACGGCACCACGGTCAGCAGCAGCGCGTCGCGGATGTGCAGCGCCTGCACGCTGACGCCCTGCAGCGTCAGCGTCTCCTCCCCCACCATGGTCTGGCGGTACTCGAACTCGAAGCTCTCGCTGATGCCGTCGCCATCCAGGTCGACGCCGTAATTGCCGCTGCGGTACTGCACGCGGGTGGTGCCGATGGCGTGGAACGGGCTGGGCAACAGCAACAGGCTGCCGATCACCGCCTCCACCGCCGGCGGCAGTTGGCTGCCGGGGATGCTGGGCCGCACCCAGCCGGCAGCGCTGCGCCGCATCTCGGACGTGGCTTCGCCCTGACCGTCCTCGGCCTCGGTCACCTGCAAGGTGTCGCGTCCCAGCCAGAGCAGCCGCAGGGTGTTGCTGCCCACGCGGTTGCCGTTGGCATCCAGCCGGTCGAAGGTGGCCTCGCTGCTCAGCTGGGGCAGGTAGTCATCGGGGCCCACGGCCAGCCGCGCCGCGGTGGGTGTGTCGTCGCGCGACAGCGTGGGCAGCGGCGTGCGCGGGCTGTCGTCCACCGGCGGGATGTCGCCGCCGCCTGCGTCACCCCCGCCCCCGCCGCCACAGGCCGCCAGGGCCACCAACAGCAGCACACCCGCGCAGCGGGTTGTCCAACTCCGAACCATGCGACGCCCCCTGGCGATTGTGTTTGTCGCGCTCTGCCGTGTGCGGCGCGCGCGCTGCATTCTGGCGTGCGGCGGTACCCCGGCGCCCGGCAAGCCGACAATGCGCCTGCAATCGACCTGCCCACGCAACGTGACCACCCCTGCCCGCCCGCCCGCCCCCGCCCAGCGCGGCATCCAGAGCATCGAAGTGGGCGGCCAACTGCTGCGGGCGCTGGCCCATGCCGGCCGGCCCCTGCCGCTGAAGGACCTGGCAGCGGCGGCCGGCATGGCCGCGGCCAAGGCCCATGCCTACCTCGTCAGCTTCGGCAAGATCGGCCTGGTCGAGCAAGACCGCGCCAGCGGCCGCTACGGCCTGGGCCCGCTGGCGCTGCAGTTGGGGCTGATGAGCCTGCAGCAGGCCGACCCGGTGCGCATCGCCACCCCGCTGATCGAGGACCTGGCCGCTGCCAGCGGCCACACCGTGGCGATCGCGGTGTGGGGTACCCACGGCCCCACCATCGTGCGGCTGGCCGAATCGCCCGCAGCGGTGCATGTGAACATGCGCCACGGCACGGTGTTCTCGATCACCGGCACCGCATCGGGCCAGCTGTTTGCCGCCTGGCTGGACGCCGCCACCGTGCGGCCGCTGTACGACGCCGAGCGCCGCAGCGCTGGCCCGCGCCACCTGCCCACCTGGGCGCAGTTCGCCGCCACCACCCTGGCCGAGGTGCGGGCCCAGGGCCTGGCCCGCGCCGACGGCGGCGTGGTGGCTGGCGTCAGCGCCCTGGCCGCGCCGGTGCTGGACCACCGCGGCCAGATCGTGCTGGCGCTCACTGCGATCGGTCCGTCGGCCGCGCTGAACACCCGCTGGGACGGCGATCTGGCGGGGCTGCTGCGCCAGGCCGGGGCGGCCGCGTCAGCCCGGCTGGGGCATGCGCCTGCGGGCTGAATGCCGCGGGATGGCGAGTTGCCGATGGAGGTTGCAGGGGCCGCTGCAACCCCGCATCCGGGGGTGTCGAAAAGTTTGACTTTTTTGTGTCATCGCCACAGGCCGACATCGCCAAGTGTTTGAAAGCAAAGGCTTTTTCTTGAGTGGCATGCCGTTTGCAATGTTGATGCAATTAGCATTTCGGTTGGAATCAACATGAACTTCAAGCATCTTCTCTTGACCGCCGCCGCGATGGCTGCATTTGGCATCCAATCAGCATCTGCCGCGCAGATCACGGCCACCTACGGAGGCAGCGCCTACCTCGGCAATGTCAACCAGGTCGGCTTTCACAGCGGCGCTGTGTCGCCTGGGCCAAACGGCGCCCAGTGGGCCAACGTCTCGATTGGCGGCATCTCGTTCAGCGCCACACCGGATGGCCAATTCGGCCTGCCGGCGGGAAAGTTTGATGCCTGGTGTGTCGATATCCTGCATTGGCTGCAGACACCTTCGTCGCTGTTCAATGTCGGCCCCGGGTCGAATCTGGCAACGACCCTTGGCCTTGTACGCACCGGAACGCCGTCAGGTGCCCAGCGCGTGGCTGACCTGGACCGTCTGGCCGACCTGTACTACGCCGATCTGAACACCAAGGAGGAGTCGGCCGCATTCCAGCTGGCTGTCTGGGCCATCACTTACGGCTCGAAGGGTGCAGGCGGCTACCAGATCAACACCACAGACAACAATTTCAAAGTCAATTCCAACACGGACACGTCCACTTGGGGCCAATTGGCAGACACCTACCTTGCCGGCGTCGCAGGCAACGCGGCGGCGACATCCAACTACAACATCGTCTACCTGGAAGATGCCAGCACCGGCGCGAACATGACCCAGGACATGGTGGTGTTCGTCAAGTCGTTGTCATCGACCAACCGGGTGCCGGAACCCGGCTCACTGGCCCTGGTGGGCCTGGCGCTGGTCGGCGTTGGTGCCACACTGCGCCGTCGGAGGGGCTGACACGGAGCGGTCCGCTCACTCGACGGGCCAGCAACGTCATTCAATCAAGGGACTTCAATGCAAATGCACATCCGGGCAGCCGCTGGCGCGAGGCAGCTTTCAAAGACAGCCCTGGCCGTGGCATTGGTCGCCGCTGCGGGCCTCAGCCAGGCCGGCAGCATCAGCACGCCGTCGCTGAACGCCGCCTACGGCAGCACCAACTTCGGCAGCAAGCCGATCAGCGTCGTCTGGCTGACGCCGGGCGCCACGCTCGTCAGTGCGGCCTTGGCCAGCGTCGACAGCTTCGATGATCTGCTGGGTCTGAACTTCGAGTCGACCGATGCGTCGCCGATCATCAACGCCTTTTTTGTCGACAAGATCACCGAGTGCGATGGCTCGGTGGGCGCCAACATCAAGGGCTGCACCATCCTGTCGAGCAACGTCTTGGTCGTCGAGTCGGCGTTCACCGCTGGCCCGAATGGCGCGTTGAACATCGCTCACGAACTGGGCCACACCTTGGGTTTGGACCATGTCGGCACGTCAGGCAACCTGATGAACCGGGTGTTGGGCGGTGCAGCGCTGACGGCATCCCAAGTCAGCACCATCCTTGGCAACAGCAAGGTGCAGACCGCGCAGGACGGCAGCCGCTTCATCCAGATCCGCCCGATCGCCGTGGTGTCGGTGGTGCCCGAGCCTGAGACCTACGCAATGATGCTGGCCGGCCTGCTGGCCGTGGGTGCCGTTGCCCGCCGCGCGCGCGCCCGCTAAGTCAGCGGTGCGGTCCGGCCGCATGCAGCCAGGCCGGTGCCACAGCGCCGGCCTGGCTTTCTTGCTGATGCTGGCGGCAATCCACACGGGTGCGCGCGCGGCGGACGCGGTCGGCGAGGTCGACACCGTCTTCAAGTTCATCGGCCCCGACCACAAGATCGTGGTGGAGGCCTATGACGACCCCGATGTGCAGGGCGTGACCTGCTATGTGTCGCGCGCCAAGACCGGCGGCATCAAGGGCGGGCTGGGGCTGGCCGAGGACAAGGCCGAGGCCAGCATCGCCTGCCGCCAGGTGGGGCCCATCCGCTTTGCCAAGCCACTGCGCAAGCAGGACGAGATCTTCACCGAGCGCACGTCCCTGGTGTTCAAGCGGCTGCGGGTGGTGCGCATGGTGGACGCCAAGCGCAACGCGCTGGTCTACCTGACCTACAGCGACCGGGTGATCGAAGGCAGCCCGCAGAACGCCGTGACGGCGGTGTCGGTCGACCGCAGCCTGCCGATCCCGCTGCGGTAGGCGGGGCACGTCCGGTGGCTGGGGCGGGCGCAATCGACGACCGCGCCCGCAGACCGACGCGAACCATCAGGTTTGGAGTCGCCGATCACAAATGATTGCGTATAAGCAATAATTTGTAGATAATGACAGCATGCCAGTCCACCACCGCATTGCGGTCTTCCGTGTCGAGTCCGGCCTGTCTCGCAAGGATCTCGCCGCAATGGTCGACGTCAATCCGCAAACCATCGGCTTCCTTGAGCGGGGTGACTACAGCCCCAGTGTGGAACTGGCCCTGAAACTGTCTCGGGTGTTCAAGGTGCCCGTGGAGCAGCTGTTCTCCCTTGATCCCTTCCCGCCGCTGGCCGTGGAACTGGCCGGACGCGTCGGGGCCCAACCTGGAGCGACACCATGAACTCGGCACGCAGCCCGAAATCCAGTTATCTGAACTTCAAGCCCGGCACAAGCCGCGCGCTGTCAGCGATTGCGCTGACAGCGCTGCACGGCTGGTTCCTGCTGAAGTTCCTGCTCGTTGAGCGCAACCCAGCGCTCGAGGGCTGGGTCGGCGCGCTCGCGCTGCTCGGGATGGTCACCGCGGTGCTTGTCTTTCTGTCGGCCTACAACTTCCAGGCGCATGCACCCAAGACCCAGATCGATGAGCGTGAGCTGCTTCAGCGCAACGAGGCGTACTTCAGAACGCACCAGTACATGATCTGCGCGGTCCTGGTCGGCCTGCTGATCATGGAGTTCTGGGAGCGCGCCACGGGGTTGACCATCAGCGTCAACCAGCTGAACAACTTCCTGACCGTCCTCTTCTTCAGCGGCATCGTGATGCCCGCCACGGTGCTTGCCTGGCAGGACCGCGCAGACCCGAACGATTGAGCTGCGGCCGAGCGCGCGGATCTCGTGCACAGGCGGGGATGACACGCCACCCGGCGCCGCAGCAGAGTGACCGGCCGGGAATCGCAGTCGGTGGTGGTGCGCGACACCGCCAGCGCCACCTGCGCGCCCTTCACAGCGCCACGGCCTGGCCCAGGCGGGCGCTGCGGGCGATCGCGGCCAGCGTGCCGGCATTGTCCAGGCTGGCTTCGGCGGCGCGGGCCAGGGCGGCATGGTCACCCGCCACCACCTTGGCGGCAAAGGCCTCGGCCGCAAACCGAAAGCCGCTGCCCACCGGCGAAGACACCGCCTCGAACGGCGTGCGCATGCCAGGGCCGCGGCGCAGCCGCATCTGGCTGGGCAGGTAGCCCTGCGCGTTGTCACCCACGCGCGCTGCGGTGTGGTTCAGGTATTCGGTCTCCAGCACGCCATCGGTGCCCACGATCAACGCCTGGCGGTGGCCGCCGCCGTCCATCGCGCACGAGAGCTGCGCCATGCGACCATCGGCATAGCGCAGCGTGGCTGCGGTGGCGATGTCCACGCCGCTGTCGGCCCAACGCGCATGGCCCCACACCTGCTGCGGTGCGCAGCCCATCACCAGGCGGATCAAGCTCAGCGGGTAGCTGCCGGCGTCCAGCAGCGCGCCGCCGCCCAGCTGCGGGTCCATGCGGATGTTGCCAGCCGGGTTGGGCAGCATGAAGCCGAAACTGGCCTGCACGCTGCGCACCTGGCCGATGGCGCCATCGGCCAGCAGGCGCAGCAGATCACCGGTCTGCGGCTGAAACCAGTACGGAAACGCCTCCAGCAGCATCACGCCATGGTGCTGGGCGGCGTCGAACATCGCCTGTGCCTCGGCGCGGTCGAGCGCCATCGGTTTTTCGCACAGCACATGCTTGCCGGCCTCGGCGGCGCGGATCGCCCATTCGGCATGCAGGCTGTTGGGCAGCGGCAGGTAGATCGCGTCCAGTTCGGGGTCGTCGAGCAGCGCCTGGTAGCTGCCGTGGTGCCGTGGCAGTTTGAAGTCGGCCGCAAATGCTGCAGCCTTGCGGGCGTCGCGGCTGGCCACGGCCACCACCTGCACCAGCGGGCTCGACGCCACGTCATGCACAAAGGCGCGGGCGATGTTGGCGCAGCCGAGGATGCCGAAGCGCAGGGGGGTGTTGGCCATGGTGGCTTCCGGTGTGGCGGGTTGGGTTGAAAGGGACGGCCTGCGGCCCAGGCCCGACCGATTCTCGCCGCTCAACCCTGATTGCCAGGCCAAGGACCAGACAGATCAGACCACCTTCTCGTCGATGCTCCAGGCCAGGGGCGCGCTGGCACGGAACATGGCGCCCTCGCCCAGCCGGTCGGCAGCGGTGGCTGCCAGGGCCTGTGCCGGCTGGATCCCGAGAATGGCGTCCATGACCCTGGAAGTGCCGCCCGCCGAGGAACCCGTCGCCTGGACTGCTGCACCGCTCTGCGCGGCCGGTGCGCCAGTGGGCGACCAGGCGACCACGTCGCACTGGACCTACGCGGTTGCTGTCCGTGAGCTCTGCGAGTTCACCGCCAAACGCGGTGACCTGGATCGGCGCTTCACGCCCTCGGCGACGGCGCTTGAAGGGATGATGGGCCAGAGCACGGTCACCCAACGCCGCGGGCAGGACTACGAGACCGAGATCGCCCTGGAAACCACCTGCGGCCCGCTGCGCGTTCGCGGCCGCGCTGACGGCTACGACCCGCGGCGGCGCTGCCTGGAAGAGATCAAGACGATCCGTGGACATCCGGACGACATCCCGCAGAACCGCCGGCAGTTGCACTGGGCGCAGCTGCAGACCTATGGCGCGCTGTTTTGCCGCGCCCGCAACCTGCCCGAGATCACGCTGGCCCTGGTGTACTTCGATGTCGCCAGCCAGTCCGAGGTGGAACTGCGGCAGGTCTTTGGTGTCGACGAGTTGGAGACGGTGCTTGCCCAGCGTTGTGAGGCCTTCCTGGCCTGGGCGCGGCAGGAAGCGAGGCACCGTGATGCACGCGACGCTGCGCTGAAGAACCTGGCGTTTCCGGCGGGGAGCTTTCGGGCGGGACAGCGCGACCTGGCCGAGGCGGTCTACCGGACCGCCGCCAACGGGCGCTGCCTGCTGGCCCAGGCGCCCACGGGCATCGGCAAGACGGTGGGCACGCTGTTCCCCGTGCTGCGGGCGATGCCGCTGCACGGCATCGACAAGGTGGCCTACCTGACCTGCAAGGGCACGGGGCGGCTGACGGCCATGGAAGCGTTGGGCGACTTGCGCGCTGGCACGGCAGGCCAGTGCCTGCGCGTGCTGACGATGGTGCCCAAGGACGAGGGCTGCGAGCACCCGGACAAGGCCTGTCACGCCGACGCCTGCCCGCTGGCCAGTGGGTTCTACGACCGGCTGCCCGCCGCGCGCCAGGAGGCCGTGGCCCTGGGCTGGATGGATGCCGCGTCCCAGCGCCGGGTGGCGCTGCGCCACGGCATCTGCCCCTACTACCTGGGCCAGGAACTGGTGCGCTGGGCCGATGTGCTGGTGGGCGACGTGAACCACCTGTTCGACAGCAAGGGCCTGCTCTGGGGTCTGAGCCAGGCGCTGGACTGGACACTGGCCGTGCTGGTCGACGAGGCCCACAACCTGGTCGAGCGTGCGCGCCGGATGTACAGCGCCGAGTTGCGCATCAGCCGGATCCGCGCTGCAGCGCAGACAGCACCGGGCGCTGTGCGGGGCGCCCTGGATGCGCTGGTGCAGGCGAGCGAGGACCTGGTGGTCGACACCGCCGCCCCCTACGCGGTGCTGGACGCCGTGCCCGACACCTTTGTGCAAGCGCTGCAGACGGCGGCGGGTGCGCTGTCGGAGCACTTCAACCAGCACCCGCTGAACGTGGGGGTGCTGTTGGACTTTCAGTTCGACCTGCAGTGGTTCTTGAGGCTGGTGGAGGCCTTGAGCGACCACTCGCTGTTCGACGTGCAGACGTTCCTGGGGACCCGCAGTGGCATCGAGGTCGAGGGCACGCAAGGGCAAGGTGGGAGCGACGCCGCGCTTTGCGTGCGCAACGTGGCACCAGCCTGCTTCCTGCGCCGGCGCTTCGAGGCCCTGCACAGCGTCACGCTGTTCTCGGCGACGCTGTCGCCGCCAGACTACGCGATCCAGTTGCTGGGCCTGCCCGAGCGCACGGCCTGGATCGACGTGCCGCCGGCCTTCCACGCTGAGCATCTGACCGTGCGCGTGGCCGAAGGGATCTCGACACGCTTTGCACACCGCGATCGCTCGCTCCAGCAACTGCTGGACGTGATCGGCAGGCAGTTCGATCAACACCCAGGCAACTACCTCGCCTTCTTCAGCAGCTTCGACTATCTGGAGAAGGCGGCGTCCATGTTTGCCGCTGTCCGCCCGGACATCCCGCAGTGGCGACAGGAGCGGCGGATGAACGCCGGCGCGCGCGCCGATTTCCTGGGTCAGTTCAGGCCGCAGGGCCAGGGCATCGGGTTTGCGGTGCTGGGCGGTGTGTTTGCCGAAGGTGTGGACCTGCCAGGTTCCCTGCTGATCGGCGCGTTCATTGCGACGCTCGGGCTGCCGCCGGTCTCGGTGACGCAGGACCACATCCAGGCCAGGCTGGACAAGCTGTTTGGCGCCGGCCACGGCTATGCCGACCTGGTGCCGGCGATGCAGCGCGTGG
>JBBAPL010000002.1:0-28466 GCA_040400895.1 Aquabacterium sp. | reverse complement strand
GTGGTGCAGGCCGCGGGTCGCGTGCTCAGAACACCGGAAGACCGGGGCTGGCTCTGGCTGCTGGACGACCGGTACCGGCGCGCCGAGGTCATCGAACTTCTGCCCCCTTGGTGGCAACTGCCTGGATCCACGCAGGTCCACGTGGCACAGACACGTTGATCAGTCCGCGCCGCTCCCGAAAGTCGCGATGAACTCCTGAACGAAACGCGCGGTGCCGGTCAGCGTCAGCGTGACCGTGTGCCATCCGCCGTCCTCGATGGACACCTGAAGGTCGTGGTCCCAGTCCATCCCGTCATCCATGGGTCCATGGGATGCCGGGTACCGACGCCACGCCCAGTCGAGCACCTGCTGCACCTCCGCCATGACGGCCGTGTGCCGTTCAACTGCCGTGGATGCCATCGCCTCCAGCGATGAGACGCCGTCATCCACTTCGGTGAGATCGAAGGTCAGGAAGTCCATCCAAGTCCTGTGGTGGCAATGGAACGTTGGCCGGCACCCGAGTGGAAGCCCATGGGCTCAGGGTGCCGGCCAGTGCGATCGTTGCGTCGGTCATCGTGTTTTCCATTCAAGGATCAAGGTCGGTACTCGCATCTCAACCCGATCCGGAATCACGATGACCACGCCCAAGAGGGACGGCCGCCGCCGCGCGGCGAAGGACCCACACCACTGAGTAGGACGCCAGCGCAGCGGCGCCTGCGCACGCACGCATCGACCGGACCCTCCGGAACATGTTCAAACTTTCGTGGATCACAGTTGTCCTCGTCTTGGCTGGGGGGCCGACCGCCCCGGCAAGTGGGGTCTGGGCGTGGGCTACAAGTTGCTCGGATTCTGACGATGCACTGCACGTTGCCGGGCGGGGCTTTCCTGGCCGTCGTTTCGCTCGCGATGATTTCCTCCGGCCCTGGCGCATGGCCGTGGCGTGGCATGGCCATTTTGGCGCGGGCACGGCACGGCGCCTGAGCCCATCCTCAGGCGCGCGGTTCGCCGTGCTCGTTGACGTTGATCGTCGCTCCCGGCGGCGTGGTCATCTGCACGCGGTAGTCCTGGCCGCGGAAGTTGTAGGTCACGTCCCAGTACGAAGGCTGAACCTGACCTGGCGCGGCGGCGCAGCGCTGCACGTTCTGGGTCGCGCCCAGTTGCGGGCCGCTGTCGCCGCGACCGGTGTTGCTGCCGATGGCCGCACCGGCCACGACGCCGATGCCGGTGGCCACGTCGCGGCCGCTGCCGCCGCCGACCTGGTGGCCCAGGATGCCGCCGATCACCGCGCCCAGCAAAGCGCCGGGGACGTTGGCCGTGCGGCGGTCGGCTGCCACCTGTTCCTGCTCGACCCAGCAGCGCTGGCGCTCGTCGCCCACCACGGCACGCACCGAGGTCACGGTGGCGGCATAGGTGCGCTCGTTGTCACGGCGGCGGTAGTCGCGGGCCACCCAGGGTGCGGTGGCTGCGACGGGTGCCGCGCCGCGGGTGTCGGCCACCATGCCGCGCGCCGAAGAGATGCGATCACCCAGACCCATCGTATTCAGGTTGGGGTAGGCGCCGATCGGCAGCACGGCGCAGCGGCCGCCGAAGCGCGCGTCGTCGCAAACTTGCCAGGGCTGGCCGGTGACCACCGCTGATGAGGCCCGGTCGTTGAACCCGTTGTTGCGCAGGTCGTCGACTGGGGTGCGCGCCGTGAAGACGCGGCCACCGTAGTTCTCGTTTTCGTAGATGTCGATCTGGCCCACGGTGGTCGGCGACGCGGGCGGCGGCAGCGGCAATGCCGTTCGCGGGCCTTGGCGGTCGTTTTCGGCGCGCGACAGGCGGACCACCTCACGGGCCGAGGAGATCTGCTTGTCCAGCCCCATCGAGGCAAGCGACGGGTACTCGCCTCGCCGCAGCACAGCGCAGCGGCCACCGAAGCGCAGGTCGGTGCAGACTTCCCAGCGCTCACCGCTGACCACTGCCGACAAGGCGCGGTCGTTGAAGCCGGTGCTGCGGAAATCAGGCAACGCTTCATCGGCCGTGAAGCTGCGGCCGCGCATGCCTTCGCGCTCGTAGAAGATGATCTGGCTGGCTGGGCCGGTGCGGCCCACGGGCGGGTAGCGGTCGTCTTCGATGCGGGCGTTGCGGTCGACGGTGCGCACCGACGAGATGCGGTTGTTGAGCCCCATCACACCCAGCGAGGTGTAGGCGCCGGGACGCAGCACGACACAGCGGCCGCGGAAGCCGCGGTCCTCACACACCTCCCAGCGCTCGCTGCGCTCGCCCGCCACCAGCACGGACGATGCGCGGTCGTTGAACCCGGAGCGCTCGAAGTTCTCGATCGTGCGGTCGGTGCTGAAGGACCGGCCCTGGAAGCCGTCGTTTTCATAGAAAGTAACTTGCGCACTGGCGGCGCCGCTGAGGGCGAGCCCGGCGACGAGCACGGCACTGGGGGAAACAAGTTTCATGGCGCTCTCCGGCTGTATCGCCTCAGTCTGGCGCCGCCCCCACACAAGCCCATCGGACGCTGCCGTCTTGCGCTGTAGTTGATGTCCTACGCCTGTCAGCCGCACAAAGAAGGGGGGGGTGCCCCGGGTCACCGGCAGCCCCGCCGCGATCGCGGCGGGGCCCTCAAGGCCGCCCCACTCTCTGCCCGGCCACGTTGACGGGCCCGGCCTCGCTCTCCAGCCGGAACTGGACCTCGGGCAGCCCTGTCGCGGTGGGTTTGGCCAAGCTCGACGGCAAAACGCCGCGGCCCAGCAAGTGTTTCTGGACATGGCTTCCACGCTCCAGCGTTAGCTGCGTGTTGCTTGAGCCGTCATCCGGCACTGCCACGAGCGATAGCCGCGCATTGGGTACCCTCCGCACGCTTTCCGCCAGCTTGTCCAGCACCGCGCCCAATGCCGCTTTGACGGCGCTGCCTCCTGGCGGGAAACAGAACTGGCGCGGCACAACGACTTCGAGCACGCCTTCGCTGCGTTGGGTGATCTGTACGGGTGTCCCGCCGAACCAAGATTCCAACCACACGCGCTCGACCGCCAGTGGTGGTGGCGGCGCGGCCGGATGGTCGGTGATCGATGGTGTGGACGCCGGCGTGACAGGCGCGGGTGCGAGCTCCGGCATGGCCACGGGCGCACGCGATGGAACAGGTGGGTTGCTCGGTGCGGGCAACAGTGCGGGTTCTGGCGTGGGTACCGGTGCGGGTGGCGGCGCGGTCGAAGTCGGAGCCGGAGCGGGCGCCGGCAAGGTCGCAGGCGGCGGCTTGGAGGGGGCGGGATAGAGCGGCACCATGCTGGAACACGCGCTGAGGGCAGCACTGATGCACAGCGCAGCGAAACCGAACTTCAACGGTGGCGGCGGCAGCATGGCATTGGTGATGGCAGAGCAGACAGGTTGGGTGGCTGGCAGGACTCAGAACGCCGCCCACCTGCCTGCTTCAAAGCGTAGGCGCGGCGCCGCGATGCGCGTGTAGGACTTGGGCGCAATCGCGCGCGAGCCGTGCTCCCTGCGAGGCGGCATTCGCCTTCGCAACCATCAACTTTCAAATGGTCGCCGCCCTGAACACACAGGCATGATGGTCTGAACCTCGTCCGCAGGCCGCTGACTTGGGCACTGTCACCACCGGGCAGAGCCGACGTGGAGACCGACCACGAGGCCGCTCACCCGCCGAACGAGGGCCAAGCCTCACACCCCCCCAATCAGGGCGGCCTGTCCGGAACTTCGGTCACAGGACGGCTTGCCGGTGTTCCTCGTTGGCAAGCCGCTTGCACGCCGCTGCACTTGGCGGCACCCATCGTTGGGGTGGCAGCGCCGGTTCGGCTGATGGAATGGCGGACAGACCGCCAGCAACGGTTGTCGATCGGAAGCTCAAGACGGCGACCGACTGCTTTGGCAGGAGGCCCGCGATCGTGCGCCTGGCGGCCTGTGGTCGCTGTACTTTGAAATCTTTTGACGACCTGCGCCAGTGAACGCCGTCGAACCGACTGCACCGGGCCACTGACGTTGCCGCCGCGAGGCGCGCGCGCAGCGCGCAGGGGTGGGACGATTCATGCCCAGCCGGCGCTGGCCTGCAGCCGGCCGGCCTTGTCGACCACCACCGCGTCCACACCCCAGCGCCGCGCCTGGGCCAGCGCCTGGGCCGGCGTTCCCATGAACAGCACCTTGGTCAGTGCATCGGCCAACGTGGTGGTGGCCGCGGCCACCACCACCGCCGCCAGGTGCTGGGGTGAACGGCCGCTGCGCGGGTCCAGGATGTGGTGGTGGCGGCTGTCGGCGGGGTCGGTGCCAAAGCGCAACTGCACATCCGTCGACACCGCGATGGCACGGCCGCCGGCCTGCAACCTGCGCAGCAGCCGGGTGCCGTCACGCGGGTCGGCCAGGCCCAGCTGCCACGGCAGGCCATCGGGCGCCTGGCCCAGTGGCGCCCACTCGCCGGTGTCCAGCAGCGCGTGGGCGATGCCGTGCCGCTGCAGCAGACCGCGCGCCTGGTCGGCCGCGTAACCCTGGGCGATGCCGTTGAGCGTGATCGCCATGCCCGGCCGCGCCAGACGGATCTGCTGCGGCTGCACCTGCACGGCACGCCAGTCCACCCGCGCCTGCGCAGCGGCCAGCTCGGCCGGCGTGGGCAGCCGCCCTGCGGCCGTGGCCCGCTGCCAGGCCGCCCACAGCGGCTGCACCGTCACGTCGAAGGCGCCCTGGCTGCGGGCCGACACCGTGCGCGCCTGCTGCAGCAGGTCCACCAGCGCCGGGTCGGGCTGGTGCAGCACGCCGTCGCGGTTGAGGCGGCACAGCGCGCTGGCGGGGTCGAACAGGCTCAGCTGCGCCTCCAGGTGGCGCAGCAGGGCGACCACGGCATCCAAAGCGGCGTCGGCACGGCCACCATCGGTATGCGCTGCACGCAGCCACAGCGTGGTACCAAAGCCGAGCAGCGCACGCTCTTTCCACTGCAGGCCGGTCGCCGCGCGGGTCGGCCCGCCCGCCAGGGCGGCGCCCAGCCCCAGCGCGCAACGCAGCCACTGGCGCCGGCCGGCGGTCACCGCACCACCCCGATCGGCACCACCCGCCGCGCCGCCTGCACCAGCGGCAGGCACTGCGTGGTGTCCTGGTGAATGGCCACGCAGTCCAGGCACTGGAAGCATTCCTGGTACTGCACCGCGCCCGCCGGGGTGATGGCCTGGTAGCTGCAGCGGTGGCGGCAGGTCTGGCAGGGCGTGCCGCATTCGGCCCGCCGCGGGATCCAGCCCCAGCGCCGCAGCCCGCCCAGCACCGCCAGCGCCGCGCCCAGCGGGCACAGGTAGCGGCAGTAGCCGCGGAACACCAGCGTGCCGGCGCCCACGCACAACAGCGCCCAGGCCACGTACGGCCAGTCACGCTGGAAGTGCTGGCTGATCGCGGTCTTGAACGGCTCGATTTCCAGCGCGGCGTCGGTCCAGCCGGCCGACAGCGCGGCGCCGCTGCACAGCAGGCCCAGCACGCCGTACTTCAGCCACTTCAGCCGCTGGTCCCAGCGGCGGTGCAACGCGCGCTGGCGCAGGCCCAGCCGTCGCGCCACCTGGCTGGCCAATTCCTGCAGCGCGCCAAAGGGGCACAGCCAGCCGCAGAAGGTGCCCCGCCCCCACACCAGCAGCGTGACGCCGGTGAAGGCCCACAGCAGCACCGCCACCGGGTCGATGAGCAGGAAGTCCAGCGCCCGGCCGGCCACGCCGGCCTCGATGGCGGCGGTGATCGACACCACGGTCAGCTGCCCCTGGGCCCACCAGCCCACGAAGCCCAGCGTGAACACCAGGTAGGCAGTGCGGAAGGCCGCCAGCCGGCCGGGCCGCGCCGTCAGCCAGGACTGGCGGGCCAGGGCCGCCACCAGCACGGCCAGGCCGACGGCCAGCACCGCCAGGTCGCCCGCACGCTGGCTCCAGGCGGCGCGCCAGGCCGGCGGCTCGGCCTGCGGCCGGTAGCTGGCCACGTCGGGCACGGCGAAAGGCCGCTGCATCGGCACGCGCACGGTGGCGCCGGCGTCGGGCGCGCCCGGCAGACCACCTGCGGACGCGCCACCACCACGCTGCACCGCCAGCACCAGGTCCAGCGGCTGCTCGGCGTCCAGCCGGCTGCCATCGGCCGCCGGCGCCACGGTGAACAGCCGCGGCACGGCATCGCGCGGCACGCCCGACCGGGTGCCCGACAAGGCCATGGCGCCGGACCAGGGCAGCGGCTGCAGCGCGAAGTTGCGTCCCTGCTGGCGCAGCTGCAGCACGGCCGCACGCGCCGCATCGGCCGGGGCAACACCGGCCACCGGATAGCGCCCGCCGTCCAGCACCAGCAGCACGGTGTGGCCTTGCTCGCGCGCAGCGCGCACGGCCTGCCAACCCGCCGGGTCGAACAGGTTGCGGCCGGCCTGGGGCAGGCCGGCCAGCGCCACCCAGATGTCGACCGCCGGGCCGTCGGGCCAGCTGCGGCCACCCGGGTCGCGCCAGGCGGCGGGGCCGTTGTCGAAGGCGCCCTGCACCTGCTTGTTGCTCACCCGCCAGGGCTGCACCAGGCCCAGGCGCACCAGCTCGTTCCAGCCGGTCTTGCGGTAGCGGTCGTTCGGGCCGCGGGGCAGCGGCGTGGTGGCCTCGCCGGCGTCGGCCCGGGCGCGCAGATGGGCCAGCTGGGCGGCTGATTCCAGCACCGCGCGGTCGATCGCCAGGGCCGACACGGTGCCGGCCAGCACGCCGTGCAACCGGGCGCTGGTGTCGCTCACCTGGCGCTCGGCGCTGGCGCTCAGCACATGGATGTCGTGTTGCAGCGACAGGCCGCGGTACTGCTGCGCAAACGCCGCCAGCACCGCCGTGCCCTGGGTCGAGGTGAACAGCGGCTCGGCATGCGACAGCAGCCGCACGTCGAGAAACCCGCCGTCGCGGTCCAGCAGCACCAGCAGGTTGACCGGCCGCCCGCCATAGCCGGCCACCGGCTCCAGGTCGATGGTCTCGAACACATGGCCCTGCAGCGCCAGCGCCCCGCCTTCCTGGCGGAACACCGGCCAGGCCGGCAAGCTGGCGCTGCGCTCCCCCAGCAGCAGCGGCGGCGGCAGCAGGGCCTGCAACTCGGCACGGCCCAGGGTGCCGGCGGCGGCGGGGGCCGCCAGCCAGATCCAGCACAGCAGCCACGGGCTCCACCACCGCACAGCGCGCACGGCCGCCAGCACGCCAGACAACATCCGCACCAAACCGGTCTCCATGGCCGCCCACCGGGGCTCAAGCAGGATACGGGCCGCGCGGCACGCGGCCTGTCACCTGCGGGTGCGCATTGCCTGCCGGTTGGTCTGCCCGTTTTGGCGGCAAAGATCTTGACATCCAGCACTGGCGCGGCATTGCGGCCGGCTCGGAACGGTTGCGCACAGACTTGTCCACAGCAACGGTGGATAAACCAGGCGGTGGCTGGCCTGTCAGACGGGGCTCGGCACCACCGGCAGCGGGCCACGCGGGTTCAGCGCCGCCCACAGCACCATGTCGCAGGGCTGGCCCTGCAGATCGCGCTCGTGGCGGCGCAGGATGCCTTCGCGCTGCAGCAGGCCCAGGCCGTCGGCGAAGTGCAGCGCGCGGGCATTGCGGGCGTCACTCATCGCCTCGATGCGCTCGAACCCCAGGTCGAAGCACAGGGCGATGACCGCCGCCACCGCCTCGCGCATCAAGCCGCGGCCCGACAGGCGCAGGTCGCCCACGTAGCCGATCTCGCCGCGGGCGGCGGCAAAGTCGATGCTGTGCACGTCGATGCGGCCCACCCAGGCGCCGGTGCTGCGGATGAAGGCGTGGAAGGCCAGGTCCAGCCCGGCGGCGCGGCTGCGGGCGTCGTCTTCGCAGAACCGCAAAGCCCAGGCCAGGTCACGCGGGCGCTGGCCCCAGGGCACGAAGCCCAGCACCGCCTGCGAAGCGGCCACACCGTCGGCAAATGCCGGGGCATGGGCCGGCGCCGGGGCGGCCAACGCCAGGCGGGAGGTGTGCAGCGTCAGCGGCGCGGTGGTCAGGTCGATGGTGTGCACGGCGGGCCTGGCAAGGTGGAACGGCGGCGCCATGCTGCGCCGCAAGAGCCGCCGGCGTCAACGGCTTGCCGCCGCAGGCGGGGCCCGGCCGTGGCGGCGCAGAATGCAGCGATGCCCCTGCACTGCCGACTTGCCCTGCGCCTTGTTGCCGCCCTGGCCCTGCTGGTGCTGGCCGGTTGCGGCAGCCCGCCAACCACGCCGTCGCTGCCGACCACCCAGCTGCGCGCCGGCCCGGGCCAGGCCCTGCTGTTGGGCGAGGTGCATGACAACGCCGCCCAGCACGCCCTGCGGCGTGACCTGCTGGCCGCGCTGCTGGCGCGCGGCGACCGGCCGGCCCTGCTGCTCGAGCAGTTCGACCGCGAACGCCAGGCCGCGCTGGATGCTGCCAGCCAGCCGCTGGCGGTCCCGTCACCCGCCGCGCTGGACGCCCAGGTGGACGCGGTGGTGCAGGCTGGCGGTGCCGCACCGGGCTGGCACTGGTCGTTCTACCGCCCCTACATCCGCCTGGCGCTGGCACATGGCCTGCCGATCGTGGCGGCGAACGTGTCGCGCGCCGATGCCCGGCTGGTGATGCAGCAGGGACTGGCGGCCACCGGTTGGCGCGCCGACGTGCCCGACGACATCCGCCGGGACCAAGCCGACGGCATCGAGGCCAGCCACTGCGGCCAGCTCAATGCTGCCGCTGCCGCGCGCCTGGCGCTGGCCCAGGTGGCGCGCGACCAGTTCATGGCCACGCTGGTGGCACAGCATGCCGGGCGCGGTGTGGTGCTGCTGGCCGGCAACGGCCATGTGCGCGCCGACATCGGCGTGCCGCGCTGGCTGGCGCCCGACCTGCGCGGCCGCACCCAGGTGGTGGGCGCGCTGGAACAAGACGACACCAGTGCCGCCTACGACACCGTGCTGCGCACTGCCGCCCAGCCGCGGCCCGACCCCTGCGTCGGCCTGCGCATGCCGGCCCCACCGACCGCCGCACCCGCACCCGCCGTGCCACCACGCCCCTGACATGCCCACCAACCCGAGCCCCGCACCATGCCTGTGACACCCCAGCGCGGCGCCAAGCTGCTGCGCCGTGCATCGCTGGGCCTGTCGGCCTCGCTGCTGCTGGTGCTGGCCGGCTGCGCCACCGCACCACAGGCCACCACACCAGCCGCCACCGGCCCTGCGCGGGCTGCAGACCGCACCAGCGCGGCCCGCCTGCATGCGCTCTTTGACGCCGCATGGGAAGACAGCATGCGCCGCCACCCACCCTGGGCCACCTACATGGGCGACCACCGCTACGGCGACAAGCTGCCCGACGCCTCGCCGCAGGCCGAGGCCGCCGGCCATGCCGAGACCGCCCGCCAGCTGCAGGCCGCGCGCACCATCGACCAGCGTGCGCTGGGCAGCACCGACCGCACCTCGCTCGCCCTGTTCATCCACGGGCTGGAGGAAGCCCAGGTGTTCGAACCACTGGTGGGCTGGCGGCGGCTGTCGCTGGGTGCCACCGGTGGCTTCCACACCGAATTCACCGGCCTGCTGCAAGTCAGCCCCAGTGGCACGGCAGTGCGGGCCCAGCAAGTGCTGGCCCGGCTGGCGGCCTACCCGTTGCGGGTGGACCAGGAGCTGGCCCGCCTGCGCGAGGGCGTGGCACTGGGCTGGGTGGCCGCGCAGCCGGTGGTGGCCCGGGTGCTGGCCACGCTGGACGCCCAACTCGCCGCGCCGCTGGACCAGAGCCCGTTCTACGAGCCCTTCACCCGGCCGGGCAGCGACATCCCGGCGGCCACGCAGGCCGCGCTGCAGGCCAGCGCCCGCAGCGTGATCACCAGCCAGGTGCTGCCGGCACAGCAGCGGCTGCGCGACTACGTCGCCGGCCCCTACGCGGCCGCCGCGCCACCGGCGGGCAACCTGGGGCGCTACCCCGGCGGCGCGGCGGTCTACGCCGCCCTGGTGCGCAGCAACACCACCACCGACCTGGGCCCGCGGCAGATCCACGCCATCGGCCTGCGCGAGGTGGCGCGGCTGCAGGGCGAGATGCAGCAGGTGATGCGCAACATGGCCTGGACGGGCGACTTCACCAGCTTCGTGCACCACCTCAACACCGACCCGAAATACTTCCACACCAGCCCCGAGGCCCTGCTGGCCGGCTACCGCGACGTGGGCAAGCGCATCGAGGCCGAGCTGCCCAGGCTGTTTGCCGAGCTGCCCCGCGCGCCCTGGGGCGTGCGCGCCATGCCCGCCGAGATGGGGCCCGACGCCTCGGAGAACTACGACACGCCAGGCCTGGCGGGCGACCGCCCGGGCTGGTTCAACGCCAACGCGGTGGGCTACCAGACGCGCCCGATCTGGCGCATGGAGACGCTGACCGCGCATGAAGCCGTGCCCGGCCACCACCTGCAGACCGCCCGCGCGCTGGAGCTGGGCGACCTGCCGCGCTTCCGCCGCGCCAACTGGTACGTGGCCTACGGCGAAGGCTGGGCGCTGTATGCCGAGACCCTGGGCCCGCAGTTGGGCCTGTACAAGACCCCGCCCAGCCGCTTCGGCTTCCTGCAGGAGCAGATGCTGCGGGCCGCCCGGCTGGTGATCGACACCGGCATCCACGACCAGGACTGGAGCCGCCAGCGCGCCGTCGACTACTTCGTGGCCTGCACCGGCTACGACCTGGGCTATGCCGCCAGCGAGGTCGACCGCTACACCAGCTGGCCGGGCCAGGCGCTGGGCTACTACATCGGCCAGCTGAAGATCATCGAACTGCGCGACCGCGCCCGCGCCGCACTGGGCGAGCGCTTCGACATCCGCCGCTTCCACATGGCCGTGCTGGACCAGGGCGCGGTGCCGCTGGGCGTGCTCGACGGCCAGATCGACGCCTGGGTGGCAGCTGAGCGCCAGCGCCCCTGAACCACCTCACAGCGCGGCTAGCATGCCGGCCATGCCCAAGGCCTTGCAGACCACCCTGTTGATGCTGCGTGAACTGCTGTTCACCGCCGGCCCCTTCGCCCTGCTGGCCGCCGGCCTGCTGTGGGGGGCGTACCACCTGCTGCAGCCCAACCCGCCGCGCAGCGTGGTGCTGGCCACCGGCGTGGACCAGGGCGCCTACGCGGCCTTCGGCAAGCGTTATGCCGAGCACCTGGCGCGCCACGGCATCACCGTGCAACTGCGGCCCACGCAGGGGTCGGCCGAGAACCTGGCGCTGCTGAAGCGGCCGGACTCGGGCGTGGACATCGCCTTGGTGCAGGGCGGCACCTGGCAACGACCAGCAGGCTCGGCGTCCGGCGAGCCCGGCGACGCCGACCCCGGCCTGCAGAGCCTGGGCCGCATGTTCCATGAGCCGATCTGGCTGTTCTACCGCAGCGACAGCGCCCGCCGGCTGGCCAAGGCGCCGCAGATCACTCGGCTGTCGCAGCTGGCCGGCGGCACGCTGAACGTCGGCGCGCCGGGCAGCGGCGTGCCGCCGCTGGTGCAGGCCATGCTGGAGGCCAACCGCATCGCCCCCGACGCCATCACCCTGCAGCAGCAGCCCACCACGCCGGCGGTGGTGGACCTGTTGGCCGGCAAGATCGACGCCCTGGTGCTGGCGTCGGCGCCCGAATCGCTGATGGTGCAGATGCTGCTGCAGACCCCCGGCATCGGGCTGCTGGACGTGGCCCAGGCCGAGGCCTACAGCCGGCGCTTCCCGTTTCTCAACCCGGTGCTGCTGCCGCGCGGCGTGGTCGACCTGTCACGTGACCTGCCGCCCACCGACGTGCGGTTGCTGGCGCCCACGGCGTCGCTGGTGGCGCGCGAGGGCCTGCATCCGGCGCTGGTGCAGCTGTTCATGCAGGCGGCGCAGCAGGCGCATGGCGGTGCCGGGTGGTTCCAGCGCAAGGGGGATTTTCCGAACGCGGGCGACAGCGACTGGCCGATCGCCGCCGAGGCGCAGCGCTTCTACCGCGGCGGCACGCCGTTCCTGCAGCGTTACCTGCCGTTCTGGCTGGCCAATCTGGCCGACCGCATGTGGCTGGCGCTGCTGGCGATCGTGGCGGTGCTGATCCCGCTGGCGCGGGTGCTGCCGCCGGTCTATGAATTCCGCATCCGGCGCCGGGTGTTCCGCTGGTATGCGCAGCTGCGCAACGTGGACGAAGCCGTGGGCCGGCGCCCGGCGGCCGAACTGCTGGCCGAACTGGCCGCCATCGAGGCCCACCTGGGCCGGGTGACGGTGCCGCTGAGCTATGCCGACGAGCTGTATTCACTGCGCAGCCACATCGACCTGGTGCGGCAGCGGTTGCAGGCAGGCTGAGCGCCCTGCCCTTACGGGTTTCGGCCGAGTCCCTGCCCAGGGCGCGGCGGGCATCATGCAACTCCCTGTCCCATCCCGCTGCCGCGGCGCCCCGACCATGTGGATCAAAGCCCTCATCGCCAGTCTTGTCAGCCTCGCCAGCCCCTGGGCGGCCGCCCAGGCCTGGCCCAGCAAGCCGATCCGCCTGGTGGTGCCGTTTCCGGCGGGGTCGGCCACCGACTCCATTGCCCGCAGCTTTGGCAGCGTCATCGCGCAGAGCCTGGGCCAGGCCGTGGTGGTGGAGAACAAGGCCGGGGCCGACGGCGCCATCGCCGGGCTGGACGTGGTGCGTGCCGCGCCCGATGGCTACACCATCATGCTGGGCACCAACAGCCCGCTGGCCGCCGCGCCGGCGCTGAAGAAGAACCCGCCCTACGACCCGACGGTCGACTTCAGCCCCATCGTCGACATCGGCCGCTACACCTTCTTCCTGGTGGTGCACCCCAGCGTGCCGGCCGCCACGCTGGCCGAGTTCATCGCCCATGCCAAGGCCAACCCCAACAAGCTGAGCTATGCCACCGGCAACACCACCGGCATCGTGTCGGTGGCGCAGTTCGCGGCGCTGGCGGGCATCGAGATGACCCATGTGCCGTACAAGGGCGAGCCGCAAGCCCTGACCGACCTGCTGGCCGGCCGCACCCAGGCCATGGTGGTGTCGGGCGGTACCTCGCTGCCGCACATCCGCGATGGCAAGCTGCGCGCCCTGGCGGTCACCCTGCCGGCCCGCAGCGCGGCGCTGCCGCAGGTGCCCACCTTTGCCGAGGCGGGGCTGCCACGGTTCTCGATCACCTCGTGGGCCGCCGTGGTCGGCCCGGCGCGCATGCCGCCCGAACTGGTGGAGCGCTGGAACAAGGAGTTCATGAGCGCCATGGCCAAGCCCGAGGTCATCAGCGCGATGGAGCGCCAGGCCTTCCAGCTGGTGGGGTCCACGCCGGCCCGGCTGGGCGCCTTCATGAAGGAGCAGCTCGACAGCTACCGCAGCACGCTCAAGGCCGCCGGCGTCGAGCCCGAGTGACCGCCGCACCCGCCAAGCCCGCACCGCCCGCATGAAACCCGATCATCTCGTGCCACCCGCCATGGCCTTTCCGGAACACGGCCGGCCGGCCGACGACATCCTGCGTGATCTGCGGGCCTTGAAGGTCGGCGATGTGCACTGGCAGGGGGGCCGCTCGCCGGCCTTCGTGTTCAAGGCCAGTGACGCGGTGGACACGCTCGGCCGCGACGCCTTCGTCGAGTACTTCACCGAGAACGCGCTGGGCGCGGGCAGCGCCTTTCCCAGCGTGCGCCAGCTGGAGCAGCAGGTGGTGGCCATGGCCCTGAGCCTGCTGCACGCCCCCGAAGGGGCTGCCGGGTTCATGTCCACCGGCGGCTCCGAGAGCATCCTGCTGGCGGTGCAGGCCTGCCGGCGGTCGGAGCGCCAGCGCCGCGGCAACCCACAGCACCGCGGCAACATCGTGGCCCCGGAAACCCTGCACCCGGCCTTCGACAAGGCCGCCGAGCTGATGGACCTGCCCATCCGCCGCGTGCCGGTGGGCGCCGATCTGCGTGCCGACGTGGCGGCGATGGCCGCCGCGGTCGACGACGACACCATCCTGCTGGTGGGGTCGGCGCCCAGTTTCCCGTACGGCATGGTCGATCCGATCGCCGAGCTGTCGCGCATCGCCCTGGACCGCGGCGTCTGGCTGCATGTGGACGCCTGTGTCGGCGGCTACCTCGCACCGTTTGCCCGCCAGCTGGGTCGCCCGGTGCCGGCGTTCGACTTCGCGCTGCCGGGCGTGCGCTCGATCTCGGCCGACCTGCACAAGTACGGCTTCTGCCCCAAGCCGGCCTCCACCGTGCTGTACCGCCGGGCCGACGATGCCGCCTGCCAGCCGTTCAGCTTCGACACCTGGCCGGCCGGGCGCTTCGTCACCACCACGGCCGTGGGCAGCCGCCCCGCCGGCGGCGTGGCCGCGGCCTGGGCGGTGTTGCAGCACCTGGGGGCCGAGGGCTACCGCCGCACCGCCGCCGAGCTGCTGGCCGGGGTCGACCGCTACAAGGCCGGCGTGCTGGCCATCGACGGCCTGCACATCATCGGCGAGCCCGAGCTGGGCATCGTGGCCTGGGGCAGCCACGTCGTCGACCCCTATGCCGTGGCCAAGCGCCTGGCCGCCAAGGGCTGGCTGCCCAGCCTGCTGAAATGCCCGCGGGCGGTGCACCGCATGATGTCGATGCTGCATGTGGACACGCTGGACGCCTACCTGGCCGACCTGCGGCAGGCGGTGGCCGATGTGCGTGCCGGCACCGCCCCCGATGCCGGCCCGGCGCTGACTGCGCGCTACAGCTGACCGCCCGCGCCGGCTGACCCTCCGCTACGGCTGACGCGGGGCGCCCGGGCAGCCGGCGCCGCTGCTGGCCTGCAGCACCATGCCCGCCTGCAGCGCGCTGCCCGGCGGCGCTGCCAGCAGGCGCAGCGCGCCATCGGCACCCAGCGTGGCCGACCAGCCAGCGCTGTCGCCCTGGCCCAGCCACTGCACACGCGGCCCGTCCACCCGGCCGGCCAGGGCGCGCTGCTCCGCCGCCTGCACCAGCGTGGCCTGCACCGCCTGGAAGCGCTGCTGCACCCGCAGCGCCACGCCGCCCGGCCCGCACCACAGGCCCTGCAGCCGCGCCGGCACCACCCACAGGTGCACCTGGCTGCGCTTGTCGTGGCCGATGGCCTTCTCGGGCACCGCCAGCGTCAGCGTGCGGTCGGGCGCCCAGTCGCCCATGTCCCAGTCATGCGAGACGATGCGCGTGCCCGCCGGCAGCGCCAGCAGGCGCGGGCGCAGCCGCAGGTTGACCTCGGGCAGCAGGTACATCGTGATGACGTTGAACCCGCTCAGGTCGGTCTCGAACAGGTCCTGCACGCGGAAGCTGGCCCGGTCGGCCACGCCGGCTTGCGCGGCGCTGGCCCGGCTGCGGGCCACCAGGTCGGGCACCAGGTCCACGCCCAGGCCGCGCGCGCCGAAGCGCAGCGCAGCGGTGATGACGATGCGGCCGTCACCCGAGCCCAGGTCGACCAGCACATCGCCCGGGCCCACGCCGGCCAGTTGCAGCATGGCCAGCGTCACCCGGTCGGGCGTGGTGATGAACGGCACCTCCTCGTCGCTGGTGGGCTGGGCGCGCCCGGCCGGCGCCAGCAGCGCCAACACCAGCAGCGCGAGCGTCGACGGCCCACACAGGCGCAGCGCGGCACCGCGCCACCGCAGCAGCGCGCTCATCCGCCCAGCGCGGTGGACTGCACCATGGCCGGGTCCACGCCCAGCTTGCCGGCGGCGGCCAGGATCTCCTGCCAGGTGGTGGCGTCCACCGGCACGCCTTCGGCGGTGCGGCGGGCGCGGTGGGCGCGCTCGGGCTCGCCGGCGATCAGCACGTTGTCGAAACCCTCACGCGGGGGCGAGGCGCGCACCCAGTCGATGAAGGCCAGCGCCTCGGCCTCGAAGCCGGCGCGGTCGGCCAGCGCGGCGGGGTCGACCAGCACGCTGAACATGCCGTTGAGCACGCGGCGCTGGCTGGCGTCGGCGTCGCGCTGGGTCATGCCGGCGGCCAGCGCGCCACCCAGCAGCTCGCACATCAGCGCCATGCCGAAGCCCTTGTGCCCGCCGAAGGTGAGCAGCGCGCCGAACGGCGGCACCACGGTGAAGCGCGGCTCGCGCGTGGGGTGGCCGTGGTCGTCGATCAAGCAGCCCTCGTCCACCAGGTCGCCCTTGTTCATGGCCACGCGGGTCTTGCCCTGGGCGATCATGCTGGTGGCGAAGTCCAGGATCACCGGCGGGCGGCCGGTCAGCGGCACGCCGGCGCAGAACGGGTTGGTGCCGAAGCGCGCATCGCCGCCGCCGAACGGCGCCACGATGCCGCGCGAGATCACATTGACGAAGTGCATCGACACCAGGCCGGCGGCGGCCGCCTGCTCGGCCCAGGCGCCGATGCGGCCCAGGTGGTGGCTGTTGCCCAGCGCCACCACGCAGGTGCCCAATGACTTGGCGCGTTCGATGCCCAGGGCCATGGCCTGCGCGCCGATCACCTGGCCGAAGCCGCGGTTGCCGTTCAGCCGCAGCAGCGCGCCGGCGTCGAGCTCGGTGCTGACGGCGGCATTGGGTTGCAGGCCGCCCTGCAGGTAGGCGTCGGCATAGCGCGGCAGCATGCCGATGCCGTGGGAATCATGGCCGGTGAGGTTGGCCGCGATCAGGTTGCCGGCCACGGCCGCCACCTCTTCAGGGCTGCTGCCAAACCCGCGCACCACCAGGTGCATGGCCGCCTGCAGGCGGGGCAAGGGGATCAGATGCATGTCGCTCATGGGTGTGTGTCTCCAAGGCCCCGCGGGCCGAGCCTGGATGCTAGACGCTGTGGCGCACCGGGCTGCAGCGGGTGGACCCGGGCATGACAGCGGCCTGCCACCGCGTGCGCAGGTTGTGGGGCGTGTGCATGGACAACCCGCAGCAAGGGCCGATATCCTGCAGCCGCCGTGCGCTGACCCGATCGGGGCAGCGTCCTCCGCCAGCGCCTGGGCCAGCCATTGACCACCTTGACCTGCCAGATCCTGGAAGCCGACCCGCTGTGCAGCGACGCGCTGGCACTGCTGCGCCAAGCGGCAGCAGAAGCGCAGGCGCTCTACCCGGCGTTGCACGACCCGGCAGCACCCGCACCCACCAACCAGCCCAACCCGCCACGCGGTGTGTACCTGATCGCGTGGCAGTCCGGCGAAGCTGTCGGCATGGCTGCCCACCGCCCCATCGACGCCGACACGACGGAGCTGCGCCGCATGTTCGTCAGCCGGCCTGCCCGCCGGCGCGGCGTGGCGGCCGCCTTGCTGGCGCACGTCGAGGCACATGCCCGCCGGGCGGGTTTCAGCCACCTGGTGCTGGAAACCGGCATCCGCCAGGCCCCGGCCATGGCGCTGTATGCGGCGCACGGGTTCAGCCGCATCGCGCCCTTCGGCGACCACGGGAACGACCCGACGGGTGTTTGCTACAGCAAGCGCATCGACAGCGATGCCGGCCTCAACCGCCGGACCCCCATCCCCACGATGACGATCACCAGCCCCTCTGCAGACGACGCCAGGGCGATCGCACAGGTCAATGTGCGGTCGTGGCAGCAGGCCTACAAGGGGCTGATGCCTGACGCCTTCCTGGCGGGCCTGTCGGTCGACAAGCGAGAGGCGAGCTGGCGCCAGTGGATCGGCCAGCCCAACTGCGCCACCCTGGTGGCGCGGGCCGCCACCGGGCAGATCTGCGGCTATGTCGCGTACGCGCGGTCGCGTGATGCCGACCACACGCCCGGCACCGCTGAAATCGTGGCGATCTATGTCGATCCAGACCACTGGCACGGCGGCACCGGGACCAGGCTGCTGGACCGGGCCAGCGCCGAGATCGCCGCGCTGGGCTTCCTGCGCACCACGCTGTGGGTGCTGGCGCAGAACACCCGTGCCATCCGGTTCTATGCCCGGCACGGCTTCAGGCCCGATGCCTGCCCGGCCGTGACAATCGAAGTGGGCGGAACGCAGCTGCAAGAGCTGCGCCATGTCCGTGGCGGCGATGCCTGACAGCCGGGCGGCGCCAGGCACACAGACCAGATGAAGCGACACCTGACGATCCTGAATGCCCTGGCGGGGCTGGCCGTCGCGATGCTCGCCATGGGCCTGACCGATGCCAAGGCGCAGTTGCACAAGTGCATCGACAACGGCGCCGTCAGTTACCAGAACATGCCCTGCCCGGCGTCCGAACCCCGGCAACACCCGACGGTGGACCAGCTGAATGCAGACCGGCAGAAGAAGCTGGCGCAAGCCAGGGCTGCAGCCGCCAGTGCATCCGCAGCGCCGGCCGACGCCCCGCCGCCTCGACCGGCACGGCCTGACCCGGATCGCCCGGTCAGCGCTGACCGGACGCGGGCGGCGCCGGAGCCAACCAGGGCCGCAGCGCCGGCGGCCCGGTTCAGTTGCGACGGCCGCAAGTACTGCGCCCAGATGACCTCCTGCGCGGAGGCCACCTACTTCTTGTCCAGGTGCCCCGGCGTCCAGATGGATGGCAACAGGGACGGCGTCCCCTGCGAGACGCAATGGTGCGGCAGGTAGGCGGGTGCCGCGCCAGCGACCTGGAGGACATGCCATGACCACGATCCGCCCTGCGACGGCCGCTGACGAGGCGGCGATCCTGCCCTTCGATGCGTTTGCCGGCGACCGCCGGTCGGAGATCCTGGCCGGCCATTGCGTCGTGGCACAGGCCGATGACCAGGTGGTGGCCTACGCCAGCTGGGCGCCAGCCGGCCTGCTGGGTCAGCCGTTCCTGTCCTACCTGTGCGTGCGGCCGTCGCACCGCCGGCAGGGCCTGGCCACGGCGCTCATCCGGCACATCCAGGGTGTTGCAACCGGCAGGATGCTGATCTCCTCGACCGAGGACTGGTGCGTGGAGATGCAGCAGATCTTCGAGCGCCTGGGCTGGCAGCGCGTGGGCACCATCGCCACCATCAACCAGGACGGATCGGTCGAGGTCTTCTATGCCGTCCCGCTGCCTGGCTGACGCATCGCCGCCGCGGCTGCCGACAATCACCCGCACCGACCCACCCGCCGCCACCCACCCATGCCACTTGCGTCCATGCCCCACCCGTTCGCCGAGTTGATCGCCCTGCAGACCGACGAGACCCGCCCCGGCCACAGCCGGCTCAGCCTGACGGTGGGCCCGGCGCACCTGAACCCGCACCAGGTGGTGCACGGCGCCGTGGTCTATGCCATGGCCGACACCGGCATGGGCGCCGCGCTGTACCCCACGCTGGCTGCGGGCGAGATCTGCGCCACCATCGAGATCAAGATCAACTACTTCAAGCCGATCGCCCAGGGCCAGCTGACCTGCGTGACCGAGCTGGTCAACCGCGGCAAGACGATTGCCAACCTCGAATCGCGCATCCACCTGGGTGGCGTGCTGGTGGCGCAGGCCAACGGCAACTACGCCATCTTCAAGCCCCGCCAGCCATGACCAGCCCGCCCGTGCTGCGCGATGTGCCCAGCGCGCTGCACACGCCGCGCCTGCGGATGCGCTGCCCGCACCCGGGTGATGGCGCTCTGCTGCATGCCGCGGTGGTGGACACGCTGGCGGCGCTGTGGCAGTTTCCGGCGTCGCTGCCCTGGGCCATGGCCGAGCCCAGCGTGGCGGCGTCTGAGCACCCAGTGCATCGGCAGCTGCGGCCTGCATGGGCTGGACTGGACAGTGCCCAAGTGCGAAGCCGGTTACTGGCTGCGCAGCGGCCACACCGGCCAGGGGCTGGCCACCGAGGCGCTGAACGCCCTCACCCGCCTGGGGCTGGATGTGCTGGGCATGCGCCGCATCCAGGCGCTGCCTGACGACGCCAACCTGGCCAGCAGCCGGGTGTGTGAACGCGCCAGCTATGCGCTGGAAGGCGTGCTGCGGCATGAGCGGGCCGACCCCGACGGCCGGCTGCGGCACACCCGCATCGACGCCATCACCGGCTGAGCCGGCCGAGGCGCGACTCGACCAGGTTGCCCGCTCAGGGCGGACGCAGATTTCAGCTGCTGAGGGACCCAAGGACGCTTCCAGTTGAGCGTCAGCTCAATGTGGCAAAGCGGTCGCCCAAGAGAAGAGGCCGAAGACCCGCATGCGACCCTCAGCGGGCATAGCTGCTGCGGCCCCGAGCGCCCGCTGTCCGGCGGAAAGCTGCCGGCCATCTCAGGGCGGTTTCGGAGAACCAGAGCCACAAGGATCGACTGCCGGTCAGCGGTCGGTCGTGTGGGCCCGCAATCGACCCATCAGCGACATTCGCAACCCAGAACCCGTTGCCCCAAAACGGCCGCTCGAGCCTGCACCAAAGGCAGCCGTTGTGAGCATCGCAGCAGAGCGCACAACACCGACGGGTGACACGCAGGACCTCCGAGGCAAGTCGCCGGGCTGTAGTCCGTGCGGGCCGAACATGTCGGAAGCCTCGCTTGCCAGCAGATGGCCGGCAGCCTCAGCGGTCACCCAAGTACCCTGGTCAGGACAAGAGCCAGGAACAGGTCACTCTTCCGCACATGGTGCAGCAGTACACCACGGCCCTCTCCGAGCAGGCCGAAGACGCTGCCGACGCCACTTTGGTCAGCGTCGGAACAGCGGCTCGAACACCTCGGGCCGGAACGCACGCGTGGCCGGATCGTAGACGCCGAATCCGGCGGCCAGCTCCCAGTACATCCACGGTAGTTGACGTTGCTCCATCTCGCGGCGCATGGCTGTGAGGTAGCGCCTGCGCGCCTCGGCCGGCGCCTTGCCGTAGGCACCGAACTCGCCCACCACCACCGGGTAGCCATGCTGCTCGCGCCATTGGCGCGCCAACTCCAGCGGCGCCGTGATGCGGCCCACCTGCCTGGCGTCGCAGCAGTCCAGCCCCAGGGGCAACCGCGGCTCATGCCACTCGGCGCCCTGGTGGGTGAAGTCGAACGGCTCGTAGTGGTGCACGGTGGCGATCAGGTTCTCGTCGTCGGGCAGCCGCAGATCGCCCAGCCGCAGCGCGTTGTTCCACATCGTCGGGCCGACCATCAGCACGCGTCCCGGGTTGCTTTGCCGAATGCGGGCCACGACTTCGGACAACAGGCGATTCCAATGCGGCTCGATCTGGCCGTGGGGTTCGTTGTAGGGCTCGAAGATCAGCCGCTCGCCGCGGCCTGCATAACGCTGGGCGATCTGGTCCCACATCGCCAGAAAACGCGGCTGGACCACGGCGGGGTCGACCGCGATGTCGCCGTTGTCCAGCTTGTCACCGTCGAGCTGGCGGTAGTGGTGCATGTTCAGCAGCACCGTGCAACCGCGTGCCAGCAGCGTGTCGACAACCTGATCGACGCGGCGGAAGAAGGCCGGGTCGATGCGCGCTGCGGCATCCGCACTGGCGTGGTTGCTCCAGCGCACCGGTAGGCGCACCGCCGATGTGAAGCCGCGGTCGCCCACCAGGTCGAGGTAGGACTGTTCGAGGCGCACGCCCCAGGCACCTTCGGTCGGTGCGTCCAGCATGTTGCCGAAGTTGATGCCGCGGTCGAGCTGGCGCGCCAGCCGGTGCGCCAGCGCAGACGCTCGCCGTCGTGTGGCGGCCGTTGCCGGCGCTTGGGTGGCGGTCGGCGGCGTGTGGGTACAGGCGGCCAGGGACAGGGCGGACATGCCGCCCAGCAGGGTGCGTCGCTTCATGGTGTTGCGGGCAGGATGTTTCCATCGGGCCCGAAGAAGTGGAGGTGTTCGGTGTCGGCCTGCAGCCAGAGGCGCTGGCCCACCCGGGGCAGCGTCGCGGACGGCGCGCGCTTGATCGACAGCAACTCGCCGCTGCCGGCCAGCCGGCCATGGATGATCACGACATCGCCCAAGTGCTCGACCGCGTCGGCATCGACAGCCAGGCCATGGCCCGCTTCGGCGTCGCGCCAATGCTCAGGACGCACGCCGCACAACACCGTCGCATTGCCCCCCCGTGCACAGGGCTGCTGCCCGCCAGCGGTGTGCAGGGCACCGCCGCGCAGTTCGGCTTGGAAGAAGTTCATGCGTGGCGAGCCCAGGAAGCCGGCGACGAAGACATTGGCCGGCGCCTGGAAGAGCTCCAGCGGCCGGCCGACCTGCTCCAGCCGGCCGCCGTTGAAGACCGCGATGCGCTCCCCCAGCGTCATCGCCTCGACCTGGTCATGCGTGACGTAGACCATGGTGGTGCCCAGCTCGCGGTGCAGGCGTGCCAGCTCCAGCCGCATCTGCACGCGCAGTGCCGCGTCAAGGTTTGACAGCGGCTCGTCGAACAGGAAGACCTTGGGGCGCCGCACGATCGCGCGGCCGATGGCCACGCGCTGGCGCTGCCCGCCGCTCAGCGCCTTGGGCAGGCGTTCGAGCAGCGGCTCGATCTGCAAGGTCTGTGCAACCTCGTTGACCTGGCGCCGGATCTCGTCCTTGCCCAGCCCCTGCATCTTGAGCGGGAATCCCAGGTTGGCCGCCACCGTGAGGTGCGGGTAAAGCGCATAACTCTGGAACACCATGGCCACGCCGCGTTCGCCCGGTGGCTGCGCGACGATGGACGCACCATCGAGCACGATGTCGCCACCGTCGACCGGCTCCAGCCCGGCAATGGCGCGCAGCAGCGTCGACTTGCCGCAGCCCGACGGGCCGACGAACACCATGAACTCGCCTGCGGCGACATCGAGGTCGATGCCTTGCAGCACCGGCGCGGCAGCGCCGGGGTAGGTCTTGCGCAGCGCGCGGATCTGCAGCTCAGCCATGTCTGGCATTCCAGGTGGCGCCTGATGCAACGCCGCAGGCCCGACGGCCGGGCGGGATGGGGACGATCAGGTGCATGTAGGGTGATCCCGTCTTGGCGTCATTGCTTCACCGCGCCGGCCGTGAGCCCTTCGATCAGGCGCCGCGACGCCACGATGAACAGCAGCAGCAGCGGCAGCACGGCGATGGCGGCACCGGCGCACAGGGCGCCGAAGGGCGTCTGCCCGGTGCCCTGCAGGGAGCGCAGGGCCAGCGGCAGGGTGAAGTTCTCGGCGTCGCGGAAGACGATCAGCGGGCTGATGAAGTTGTTCCACGAGCCGATGAAGACCACCAGCGCCAGCGAGGCCAGTGCCGGCAGGCTCAGCGGAAGCACCAGGCGCCAGAAGATGCCGAACTCGGAGCAGCCGTCCAGGCGCGCCGCCTCGACCATCTCGCGCGGGATGGCCGCGCCGATGTACTGGCGCATCATGAACACGCCCATGGCCGACACCGCAGCAGGCACGATCAGCGCACGGTGCTCGTTCATCCAGCCCAGCCAGCCCATCACCAGCATCGTCGGCACCATGCCCAGGAAGGCCGGCAGCAGCAGCGTGAGCATCAGCAGGCGGAACAGGGCGTCACGGCCGCGGAAGTCCAGCAGCGCAAAGGCGTGGCCGGCCAGGGCGCAGAAGAAGAGGTTCAGTGCGGTCGTCGCCAGTGCCACGTACAGGCTCCAGCCCAGGTTGTGCCAGAAGCTGGGCAGCCGCAGCAGCAGCAACTGGAGGTTGTCCCACAGGGCGTCGCCGAACCACAGCGGTGGTGGCACCGACAGGATCTCGGTGTTGGTGTGGGTCGCGAAGACGAACATGAACCAGAACGGGGTCAACATCACCAGCGCGCCGGCGCCGACCAGGGCATGGGTCAGGGCGATGTCGGGCTTCACACCGAGCCCTTGCGTTCGCCCAGCAGGCGGTTGTTGGCCCAGGTGGCCAGCGCCATCACCGCAAACAGCAGCCAGGCAATGGCCGAGGCGGTGCCGAAGTCGCCCTCGGTGAAGGCCACGCGGTACATGTGCATGGCCGCCGTGCGCCCGCCCTGGTCGATGCCGCCGGTGCCACCCGTCAGGATGAAGGGCTCCTCGAACAACTGCAGGTTGCCGATGAGGGTGAGCGTGACCGCGAAGTAGGCCATCGGCTTGAGCAGCGGCAACACGACATGGACGAACTGCTGCCAGGGCCGCGCGCCGTCCAGCGCCGCGGCTTCCAGCAGGTCGCGCGGCACGGTCTGCATCGCCGACAGGTAGAGCACCGTGTTCCAACCCACGTAGCGCCAGAACACGACCAGCGAGATCATGATCTTGGTGTACTCGGGCTGGTTCCAGTCGATCGGCGCCAGGCCCAGCACATGGCCCAGCGCCGAGTTGACGATGCCGAAGTCCTTGGAGAACATCGAGGTGAACACCAGCGAGAGCGCCACCGTCGAGGTGATGAAGGGCAGGAAGTACAGCCCGAGCACCAGGTTGCGCATGCGCCGCAGCCGCGTGTGCAGCCACCAGGCCAGCGGCAGTGCCACCAGGTGCTGCGGCAGGCCCGAGACGAGCGCGATCCACAGCGTGTTGCGCATCGACTGCGAGAACCAGTCGTCGTCCATCAAGGCGTAGCGGAAGTTGTCCAGCCCCACCCACTGCATCTGCGAGAGCCCGGCTGCCGGGTCCCAGCGGTGCAGCGACAGACCGATGGAGAACACCATCGGAAACAGCCCGAACACCGCGAACAGCACGAAGAAGGGGCTGACGAACAGGTAGGGCTGCAGGCGCCGGAAGACCTCGCGCCAGCGCCGCCGTGGCGTCTCGGATTTGTGCTGCTGTGCGCTCATGCCGAGCCTGCCGAAGCGGGGATGCGGGCGCGCCGCAGGATGCGGCGTTCGGCATCGGCCAGCACATCGCCGATGCGGTCGCCGTGCTCGAGCACACGTTCCAGCGCCGCCTGGAGGACGTCGCGTGCCAGGCGGTCGTGGCGGTCGGCATCGACGGCGGGGATGCGCAGCGACGCATCACGCCAGAGCTGGCGTGCACGCTGGCCGCCGAAGTAGGGCACCGGCTGGTCGAACAGCGGATCGGCGTGGGCGGCCGCCAGCGCCGGGAAGGCGTCCAGCGTCGTGAAGGCGGTGAGCTGCTGCGCCGTGTCCAGGGCCAGCGCCTGCAGGAAGTCCCAGGCCAGCGCGGGCTCGCGGGCCCCGCGCGGGATCGCGTAGTAGCTGCCACCCCATGAGGCGAAGTTGCCGGCTGGCAGTTGGGCGCAGCGCCACAGGCCCGCAGCCTTGGGCGCGATCCAGTTGGCCAGGTGCCCGCCGAACCAGCCGCCGAACATCTGCGAGGCGATGCGCCCGCGCCGCAGGCCCTCGGCCCACTCGTTGCTCCAGGCCGTGACCCGCGCGTCGATGCCGGCGCGCCGCGCGCGGGCGGCCCAGTTGAAGGCCTGCTCGAAGCGCTCTGCCCGCACCAGCGGCCGGCCCTCGGCGCTGTAGAACACGCCCTCGCCTGGCCGCAGACCGTTTCGGATGACGACGTCGGCGATGTCGCCGGCATGGGCCACCAGGTAGCCGTTGTGGCGCGCCTTCAGGCGCTCGCCGCAGCGGATGAAGTCGGCCCACGACGCCGTGAGCTCGGCCTCTTGCAGGCCGGACTGCTGCAGCAGGTCGCTGCGGTAGAAGAGGCAGCCGGGGCCGATGTCCACCGGGAAGGCGGTCAGTGTGCCGGTGCGGCTGTGGCCGGCGGCCAGGGCGAAGGGCACGATCTCAGCGGTGCGCTGGCCCGCCTGGAACGGTGCGGCAGACAGGTCGTGCAAGCCGGCAGAGTCGGCCAGCTGGCCGACGATCTCGCGGTCCATGCCCATCAGGTCGGGCAGGTTGGCCCCCGCCGCCAGGGCGGTGATCATGGCCGTGGGGAAGTCGGCGTAGGCCAGGACCGTCAGGCGCACGCGCACGCCAGGGTGGGCGCGCTCGAATCGGGGCACGGCAAGCGCCGCCGCGCGGTCGAGGTCCGGGAATGTCGCCACCTGCAGCACCCTTGGGGCCGCCGCGCGCGCGCCGCCGGCGGCCAGCGGTGCAGCCGACAGCCCGCGGATGAAGTCGCGGCGGTGCAGCGTCATGGCGTCTGCGCAACCGCGGGCTTGCAGGGTAGGCCTGCAGCTGTCGCACGCTCGACCTTGAACGAGGAGGTTGCCGCGCCAGAACGAACCAGGGCCGAGAATTCAGCACGTGGCGGGAAGTCGGTGGGCGGGACGTGCATCGTGTAAGTGGGTGGGGTGCGGCCTGTGCGCGCCATCAGCTGGATGAGCCTGCCTTCGGCTATATGTTTAGTAAACAATAGAGCCATTGTTGAGGTGGCTAATCGATGGCGTCAAGCGGGATAGCCATCGGTTGCGCGAATACCCTGATCCCCTGTTCCGCTTCATGGACACCGTAAGCCTGAACGCAAACTCGCCCACAACAGGCCACGCGCCAGCGGGCCGAGCGCTAAACTTTTCGCATGAATAAGCGCAACACGACGATCAGGGATGTCGCCCAGGCTGCGGGCGTCTCCATCGGAACGGTGTCACGCGCATTGAAGGGGCAGCCAGGCCTGTCCGAGTCCACCCGTGCCGGCGTGATCCAGGTGGCCCAGAAGCTGGGCTACAACTACGACAAGCTGCGCGAGAAGCGGCCGCGCCGCATCTTGTTCCTGTACCGGCGCGCGATCGGTTCGCTGGCGTCCAACGTCTTCTACTCCCACGTGCTGCATGGTGCAGAGTCCTGCTGCCGTGACGCCGGGGTGCTGATCAGCCTGATGTCCGTCGGCGCCGGCGACGACCTGGTTGCACAGATCCACAAGCACGAGCCCGACGCATTGCTGGCTGCGGGCTACTTCGACGACGAGCCGATGGACCTGATCCGCCAGAGTGGCGTGCCCTGGGTGCTGGTGGACCACCTGGTGCCGGGCGTGCACTGCTTCAACGCCGACAACCAGCATGGCGCCTGGCTGGCGACGCGGCACCTGCTGGACAGCGGCGCCAAGCGTGTGGCGGCCATCTTCGGCCCGCTGACCCACCACTCGGTGGCGCTGCGCGCCAAGGGCTTTCGGCGGGCGCTGTTCGAATCGCGCATCCTCGCGGATCCTGACCTGGAAGTGTCACTCGATCCGGCACTGCCCTACGCCGACGCGGGGCGCGAGGCGATGCAGCAGTTGCTGGCACTGGCGCAACGCCCGGACGCGGTGTTCGCCTACAGCGACCGCACCGCACTCAGCGCCATCGAGGCCTGTCTTGCTGCGGGCCTGCGCGTGCCGGAGGACATCCGCGTCGTCGGCTATGACGACATTGAGGCGGCGGCTACCAACAAGCCGTCGCTGTCGACGATCCGTGTTGACAAGGAGGCGCTGGGCTACGCTGCCGCGCACGCACTCATCGACGGACAGCTTGATCCCGGGAATCAGTTGTTCGAGGTGTCGCTGGTCATGCGCGAGAGCTCACTTGGCAGCAACCAGCCTGCCGTGCGGGCCCGCGCCACACGGGGCCGCTCGCGCTGATCAGATCACCATGCGCGTGCGGATGACGTCGCCGTAGTAGCGCGCTGACAACTTGGGCGTGCGGGCCTGCGTGCCGTAGTCGCAGTGCACGATGCCGAAGCGCCGCCGGTAGCCGTCCTCCCACTCGAAGTTGTCGATGAAGGACCAGAGGAAGTAGCCCTCGATGGGGATGCCGTCGGCGATCGCCCGGTGCATTTCACGCAGGTGGTTGCGCACGTAGTCCCGGCGGTGCAGATCGATCACTTCGCCGTCCACCGGCGCCTCGTCGTCGTAGCCGCAGCCGTTCTCGGTGATCAGGATGGCCTGGTGACCGTAGAGCTCGTGGCACATGCGGGTGGCCCAGTAGATCGCTTGCGGCACCAGGTTCAGCCATGGGCTGTCGGCGCGCGGATAGTTCGGTGGCAGAGCCAGGGCCTCGTACGGTGCGCCGTCTTGGCCGGCACGCACGTAGGCGGCGGTGTAGATGTTCAAGCCCAGGTAGTCGGTGGGCTGGCTGATGAGATCGAAGTCGCCGGGCTCGACATGCGGCGCGTCGGCACCGATGCGGTCCAGGTAGGCCTGCGGATAGGCGCCCCGATGGATGGCGCCCAGGATGTGCAGGTTGCGATCGACGAACCAGGCGGTGGCGGCCTCGATGTCCGGCGCTGTCTCGGTCACGGGCACGGCGACGTCGCAGTTGTCAGTCAGGCCGACACGTGCCGTGGGCCCGCCGAGTTGGCGCACGGCACGCACGCCGTGGCCATGGCACAGCAGTGCATGGTGGTAGGTCTGATTCACGGTCGCGGCGCTCTCGGCGCGGCCTGGCGCCTTGTTGCCCCCACCGTAGGCCAGCACGGTGAAGCATCGGATCTCGTTCATCGTGATCCAGTGATCGACAAGATCACCAAACTCGCGCACCAGCGTGTCGGCATAGCGCGCGAAGGCGTCGACCGTGCCCCGCCACGTCCAGCCGCCCCGGTCCTCGAGCGCCTGCGGCAGATCCCAGTGGAACATGGTGACCCAGGGGGTGATGCCATGGCGGGCCATGCTCTCGAACAGCCGCCGGTAGAACGCGACCCCGGCAGGGTTGAGCGCGCCGTCACCCTGCGGGTAGATGCGCGGCCATGCAATCGACAGGCGGTAGTGCTGGATGCCCAGCGAGGCCATCAACGCGAAGTCTTCCTCGTAGCGGTGGTAGTGGTCACAGGCCACGTCCAGCGTGTGGCCGTCGAAGACCTTGCCCGGCACCCGGCAGAAGCGGTCCCAGATCGACTCGCCCTTGCCATCGGTGAACGCTGCGCCCTCGATCTGCGCAGACGCTGCGGCCACACCGAAGACGAACCGTGGCGGGAACGGGCTTGAGTAGGTCATCGCAGGCCGTGCGCGAGGTTCGCGGGCAAGCGCCGTGTCGGCGTCGGTCTTTGGGGATGACGTCAT
>JBBAPL010000001.1:0-95154 GCA_040400895.1 Aquabacterium sp. | reverse complement strand
TTCTGCCGTCCACGATCAGCCTGAAACGGGCGTCCACGATCGCTGAAATACGCACGCAGCGACGATGCCGAGCACGCTGAGGCTGAACGAACCCGGCGTGCGCGAACTGTCGTCGAATGACCAGCCGGTGAAGTTGACTGCGGTGCTGCCTAGGTTCGTGAGTTCGACGAACTCGGCGGTTCCCGTGCCGTCGCCGTTGCCGTTGTATTCAAACTCGGTGATCTGCACGTTGGCATGCGAAACGGCGGCGCTCAGGCTCAGGGCGGCGGCAGACAGGGCGCTAATAAGGGTGGTCATCGGAGTGGCTCCTCGGTGTGGGGTGATCTGGCGCGGACTGTCCGGCCAACAAACCACGTTAGGCCCCGCCCGTGAATGCTCCAAGACAGCCCACCCCGCAAACGCGGGGCTGCGTCAGCGCACGATGCCGGCCAGCAACACAGTTAACGCGCCAGCGTCAGGCTGCGGCCCGTTGGCCTGCGCGAAGGCGATGACATCATTGTTCTTCGCCAGCCAGAGGGGCAGCTTGTCCTTCAGCACAAGCTGGGCTCAGGCGCCCCGCAAAGCCTGTGCCGGGACGGCCGCTCTGCGGCCATCCGCCAGGGCCGCAGCGGCCGGTTGGTAGCTGCTGCGTGACCAGCCGGTGATTTCGTTAAACGCGCCGGGGTAGACATGCACATCGGTGCGCGGTTTGACCACAGCGTTATCTGGCCATACGCATGCGGGCCGAATCCAACCGCCCGCTGACACATTCCAGAACGTCCCTCCGCCTGCGCCCGCTCGTGGCCGGGTCAAGTCGAAGACAGACCCAGGCTCGTCACCGGAAACCTGTCGTTCAGCTGCTCACCGCGGCTAAGCCTTGGCGCACGGGGCGACCGACCGGTGGTGGCCGCCACTGTGAACTTGCGGCCGTGCCTGGGAGCTGCCTTAAGGTTCGATCGCCTGGCCCGGCAAAGTCAGCTTGCGTTGACTATAGGGAAAACACGATACCGGCCTTTGCGGACATTCACGATCGGCAGGTCAAGAGCAATGCGACGCCAGAGCCTGAAGCCCTTACTTGACCAATCACGCCCGCTTGTCACAGCTCCCGTGTCGAGTGATACGCGACAACGGCCTGATGGAGTCGGCGAAGTACACCGGAGTGTTCTCGGCAGGATCCTGACCCCCGCTCGACGCCTTCTTGAATCCAGATGCACGAGCCACGCCGCAGTGCGCGCCACCTGCCTGCGATGCGCGGCATTCAACCATTGACGACGGCGCCGCAAGCGGCACGGGAACACAGTGGCAGTCCCCCAACATGCAGGCGCGCACTCTCTACGCCCGCCCTGCATCGTGAATTCAGGGTAGCGCCAGGGCCCGGGCGATGTCCTCCCAGGAGACGTACTTGTAGTTCTGCGGACCTTCGGGCAGGCGCTTGCGGCCGTCTTGCACGACGAGCATGCCGCGCGGGAAGTCCGGCCCGAGCGGCATGGACGTAACCTCCAGCCCGTCGGTCTCCGACGCACCGTCGATACCCTTGTCGACATTGATCCCGATGCGGAACGCGCCACGCACGCGGTGCGGCGCCGCCGCGTCCAGCACCACGTAGCTGTCGGTACCCTGGCTGCTGACCACCAGGTAGGCCTGCCCGGCACTGCGGTAGACAGCTATGCCTTCCACGTCGGCACGCAGCACGCCGCCGGCCGGCAGCACGAGCCGCCGGTCACTGGCCCTGGCGTCGGTCGGCTCTGCCGCCATGGCCCACAAACCGCGCTTCTCCTCGCCTATGAACAGCGTGTTGCCGGCCTCGTCGACCACGCAGCCCTCTGGCTGCGACTCGACCCGGAACTCGCGCAGCCGGCGCGCGACGATGGCGCCGCCAGGCTCGCGCTCGATGCGCACCTGCAGGATGCGGCCGTCCTTGTCGTTGACGATGACCTCGGCCTCGCCCTGCGCCGTGCGGCGCATGCACAGGCCGTAGATGTCCTCGTAACCGACCGGCAGCCGCGCCAGCTCGCTGACACGGCGGTCCGCGCCGATGAGGAACAGCACGATGCCGTGTTCATCGCGCTGCGTTGCCGCGGCGAGGTCCATGCGCTCATTGCCGATGCGCACATCCTGGCGCAGATCGACGTTGTTGATGCGGCCCACCGGCAGGAACTGCAGCTCGCGGCCCTGCAGGTCGTAGACCGCGAGGCCACGCTTTTTGTCCGTGCCCAGCACCAGCGACGCCGTCGGCTCGCTCGGGTGGACCCAGATGGCCGGGTCGTCGGCCGAGTCGCCGGCCTGCGCGACCGGCACCGTCTGCACGCGTGCCGTCACGATGGGCAGAGCCCCTTCGGACGCACCGACACGGAAGCTGCGCAGACGCTTGCCGTCTCGCACTGCCACTTCGTTGCGGCCCACCACGATCCCGCCGCCGCCCTTCTGCAGCGGCCCATGCGGCCGTCGCAGCGCAACCACTTCGCGGGTATCGTCGCTTTCAGGCTCGGCACGATGCCGCCACACACCGCCGGGCTCGCTGACAAACAGGCGATCGCGGCCGTCGTCGGTGCGGCAATGCTCGGCTTCGGGCGCAACCGCGAACTCGCGCACGCGCCGGGGAGCGGCGTCACCGTGCAGCAGCCACTGCTGCGCGAAGCCGTTCTCGGCAATGACAAAGGCATGCGCCAGGCCCTGGGCGTCGCGGTAAAGGCAGGCCGTTGCGATGCTGCGCCCCGTATCGGGCAGCGCGGGCAGTGCGTCGAGCGTGCCGCGGTCGGTGTCGAAGCGCAACGGCACTGCGCGTTCGGCATTGCTGTCGATCAGGAGCGCGATGCCTTGCGTGCCCTGGACCATGCGCGCGTCGAGCGACTCACCGCGCACGGCCAAGCGGGCACGCACGGCGCCCTGGGCATCGACGAGCTGCAACTCGCGCTTGAAGAGCGCAAGCGCGGCACCGCCGGGCAGCGCCACGCGCTCCTCGGCCTGCACCGGCGACGCAGCGCCCGCGGCCATTGCCGCCCCTGCCAACAGAAGAGCCAGACCCCACCGCAGCGCGGCGCCTTCATGTCGTGCCATGTCAGCCATCATCGTCGAGCGCTCAGAACGACCAGCGGGCCACGAACTGCACCCGCGGGCCGGCCTTCTCGGATTCCAGCTCGTACTCGTCGTACTTGCGGTCCATCTGGTCGGCCAGGGTGTCGAACTTGTGGAAGACCTCCTTCTTCTTCGCGTTCAGCACGTTGGCGGCAGCCAGGCGCATCGAGAAGTTCTTGCCCACGCGCTTCTCGACGAAGAGCTCGAGGTCGCCGCCGTAGGTAGTGATGACTTCTTCGCCCAGCACGCGACTCCTGGCTTCGCCCTGCTTGCGGTAGCTGACACCGAAACTCGTCTCCCAGCGGGGCAGGTTGTGGATGAAGCCGATGTTGTAGAGGCTGCGGGCCTGGTTGTTGAAGCGGCGCTTTCCCATGAAGTCCGTCACCGAGCTGTTGAGCCAAGAGTAGTTAATGAACACCCCGGTGTCGGGCAGACCCAGCGCCGTCAGCGGCGTGGAGAGATCGAGCTCGATGCCCCACACCTTGCCCTTGCCGACGTTGCGGCTGGTGTAGACGAAGCTGTCCGGATCGAAGGCAACGGCGGCCTCGGCCACCGCCCGGCTGACCCCGTTGTCGTCCATGTACTCCTCGACATCCTCCTCCCAGTTCTCGACGGCTGCCTCGCTGGGGGCGCCCGTGTTGGCCAGCTCGATCAGGTTCTTCACGTTGCGGTAGAAGAGGTTGACACCGACCACACCACGCTTACCCAGGCGTTGCTCGAAGCCGAGGTCGATGCCGGCGGCGGTCTCGGGCTTGAGCCGGGCGTTGCCGATGTAGTCGTTGTCGCCGAACTCGCCGTCCAGCAACTCGGGAACCAACTCGTTGAAGGCCGGCCGGCGCACGGTCTTGGCCAGTGAGAGGTTCAGTCGGCTGGCATTGCCGAGTTCGTACTTGAGGTGCAGCGAAGGCAGCACGGCCTTGTAGCGGTTGTCGACAGTGCCGCTGTCGGACTCGATCTTCGCCTTCGTCGTCTCGTAGCGCAGGCCTGCCTCCCAGTCCAGCGCGCCCGTGCGGCCCGAGAACATCAGATAGGGGTCGGCCCGCTTCTCCTTGATCGTGCTCCGGACGACGCCATCCTCCAGATAGACCACCGGGGAGCTCTCGGCCGCGCCTTCCCAGGTGTACTCGGTGTAGCGGGTCAGGCGATCCTTGCTGCGCAGCTGCAGTCCGAACTCCATCTCGGCCTTGGCGAATCTCCGCTTGTGCGCCAGCTTCAGGCCGGTCTCCTTGTCGTACGAGTCAAAGCGGGTCTTCTCGCCTTCGCTCGAATCCCAGGCGCCGTTGATGTAGGAGAACGACTCCTCGCTCTCGGCACTGTTGTCCTTGAACCTGGCGTGCTCCAGTCCCAGCGTCGTCTTGCCGCCGGCCAGGTCGAAGCTGTACTCCGAACTGATGCCCCAGTTGGTCTGCTTGACCTGCGTCAGGCCGGGCACGTTGTTGCTCAGCGTGTCGCCGCCGTCGTACTCGGTCTCGCGCGAGACCTCTGTCTGCTTGCGGTCGGTCTTGACGACGAAGCCGTCCAGCTTGAGGCGCCCCGGCCCGAGGTCGGCGGTGTAGGACAAGGTGGCCGAGTAGTCGCGGCCGTCGCGCGTGTCGGACTGGTCTTCAAAGCTGACGAGCTCGCCGCCGGGCTCGTCGAACCGGTCACTGCGCTTGACCTTGGGGTTGTAGCGGTCCTGCACGTTCAGGCTGACCAAGACGCGGCCGCCCAGCGCATCGCCCGAGGAAACCAACCCCACCGTCGGCTTGAGCTTGCCGTCGTCGTAGCGCGTGACGCCCGCGCGGATGTAGTTGCCGTCGAACTTGTAGGCGTCGCGCAGCACGATGTTGATCGCGCCGGCCATTGCGTCGCCGCTGCGATTGGCGCTGGCACTGCGCAGCACTTCGACGCGTTCCACCATCTCCGCGGCAATGCGGTCCAGCCAGAAGGAGCGGTCGTCGGCGCCACCCGGCACCTGCTTGCCGTTGACCAGCACCTGCGTGTAGGCCGGCGCCAGGCCGCGCAGCTGCACGGCGTCGAATTCCAGCACGTCGCTCACGAAGGTGGCGCTGGGCACGCGCTTGATCATGTCGCCGGCAGTCGAAGGCTCGAAGCGCTGGAAGTAGTCCTGGCCATAGGTTAGCGTCGGTGCGACGGCCGGCGTGCGGTCGCGGTAGGCGATCTCGCCGCTGACGGTGACCACTTGCGGCTGCGCGGCGGGCTCGTTGACGCTCGGCGTGGACTGGGCCGAGGCGTCGAGGGCGGCCGCGGCGGCCAGTGCCGGCAGGGTCTTGCGCAATGCGCGGCGGACGGCAGAGGGTGTGTGCATGGGTTGAACCTCGTACAGCGGGATTGACGAATGCCGCGCAGGCTAGGCGCGCTGGATGGCGGTCCGGTGACAGCCCGGGCGCGTCAGGGCGCCGGGCCGGCTGCGGGCGGCCCGTATGAGCCATTCCGACTCCGGCCTGCCGCTGCCCAGCGGCATGGGCAGCACGCCGGCATGGCATCGGCACGGCGTCGCATGCGTCGGCACGTGAGCCGAATCGACCCGTGCGCACAAGCAACAGCTGCCGAAGGGGCTTTCACGGCGCTGTCATCGTGTCACGCCAGGGTTCGCGGTCTTCCGCCACGACAACGAACCATGCCACCGTCCAGTCGCCAAATCGAGATCAGCGCCGCGTTGGCCGCAGTGGGCGTTGCGCTGCTCTTTGTGCTGCTGGGCACCCCGCGCCCTTCGGCTGAGTGGCGCTGGATCGACCTGGCCGGCGAGGGCGGCACGGCGCTGATGGCGGCGTACTGGATGCACATCGTTCTCGGCAGCCGCCCGGCCGGGCGGGTGACGCTGTTGCTGGCCCTTGGGTTGGGAAGCGTCGCTTTGGGCATGTGGACCGACGCCCTGGACGAACTGCTCCCGATGCGCGACGTGCCGCGCATCGACAAGTGGCTGGAATCCGGCCTCGTGCCGCTGGGCATGCTGCTGCTGACCGCCGGCCTGATCGGCTGGCGGCGCGAGCAGTTCCAGCTGAGCGAGCACATGCACCTGCGCGAACGGCTGTTCCGCGAGCACCGCGACTTCGACCGCATCACGCAGCTGGCGCGCATCGACTACCTGCGTGACCAGGTCAGGCTCGAGCAGCGCACGCATGCAGACACGCCGGCATCGCTGGTCATGCTTGAGGTCGTTGGGCTGCAGGCCGTGCTGCATGATCAGGGGCGGCGGGATGCCGTCCGTGCCTTGCAGGCAGTGACGCACCAGATCCTGCTCAACCTGCGCAACGACGACCTGCTGTGCCGCTACAGCGGCGATCGTTTCGTCCTGCTGCTGCCGCGTACGGCCTTGGCCAATGCTGCACGCACGGCGCGGCATCTCGAGCAGATGGTCGCACTGACAAACTTTCACGGCGGGGACGGCAGGCGCGCCGCGCTGCAGCTGCGCAGCGCGTGCACGGCGGCCGTCGGCGAGGTGCAGCCCCTGTTGTCGACCCTGAACTTCGAGCTCGAGTCCGCGGCCCCGGCGCACGCCAGTACCGTGTCGGCGTGACGTCTGCCATGGCACTCGCTCACTTCGACGCCACGACGCCGCTGATCCCGGCGCAGCACCAACCCGCGGTGCTGGTGGAGCACCTGCGGTCATTAGACCTCGATCCGGTCCCGCTGTGGCAGGGCGCCGGCTTGCGGCAGCTTGCGCTCGACGATGCGGGCGCACGGCTTGCGCCGACGCAGTGGCTCGCGTTGCTGCGATGCGCAGCGCAGGCGGTGCGCGACCCGGAACTGCCCTTCCAGCTGGGCCGCCAGCTGTTGCCGGGCCACTACGGCGCCGCCAGCCACGCGCTGCTGACGGCCGACACGCTGCGCCGCGCCTTGCAGGTGCTGTCGATGCACGGGGCGAGGCTGTCGCCCCTGCTCGTGCCCCACGTCGCCGTCGAAGGATCGGTCGCGGCCCTGTACTGGACTGACGCCTGCCCCGGCGCGGGCATGCGCGCATTCCTTGTCGACATGCAGATGGCTGCCGTGGCCGCCGCCTGCCACTGGCTGGCGGGCGAGCGGCTGCCCTGGACCTTCCTGTTTAACCGCAGCGAGCCAGGCCGGCGCGATGCCCACGAGGTGCACCTGGGCACCCGGCTGCGATTCCACTGCCACCTCGACGCGATGGTCATCGATGCCGACTGGCTGGACCGACCCTGGGCCAACCCGCGCGCCCTGCGCTCGCGCGCGATCGCCGAGGCGCTGGACCGCGAGGCCGTGGCGCAGGAGCCGCGGCGCCACCTGCTGGAGCTGGTCTACGCGCACCTGCTCGAGCGCGTGCGCTGCGCTCCGGGTCTCGAAGACACCGCAGCAGCGTTCGGCATGAGTGCAGCGACCTTCAAGCGCCGCCTGGCCGCCTGCGGCACGCACTTCCAGGCCGAACTCGACCAGGTGCGCCTGCACACCGCGCTGCGGTTGATGCACGGCCGCGGACTGGACAACGAGGCCGTCGGCCACTACCTGGGCTTCGACGACCCTGCCAACTTCCGTCGCTCGATGAAACGCTGGGCGGGGCTCACGCCGGCACAGCTGCGGTTGGCGATGGCCGGCTTGGGCTGGGGCTTCGCGGGCTAGACGCCTCGACGTTCGAGGGTGGCTGGCGCGGTACGGGCCGGCGACACTGAGATGGTTGTGATTGACGAGCAGCGCCGGCGTAACGATCTCGGCATCTCGCAGCGACACCCGATGAGGGAAACCGGGCTTCTCGTTGCCGATGTAGCGCATGGCCCCGCGGGCTTCGAGTTCAGCATCGCCTATACCGTAGAGATGGACGAACGGTTGAACGCCTTGCAGCCGGCGCGACGTCCGCCGTCAGCTCTCGGGCACCGAGTCCTGCGATCTTGAGGTCCGCAATTGGTCTGCAGCGCCAGTTCGGCTGAATCAACTGCTCACGTCCCGCCCACATCGGGTCTCGATCAGGGCCGTCAGACCGTGAGTGACTGCTTTGGAGAAGGGCCTCGTTCGAGCGGCCGTCATCCTATGACGGCTGTACTTTGAAACCGGTCATCGGCCTGGCGATTTCCTGATCGGTTGTATGACCGGATGTGGCCGGGTCGAGCCAAAGCGCAGCTCAGACTCGTCGCCCGAAACCTGCCATTCGAGGGCCCCTGGGGACCGAATTTCCGAGCGCCTGACGAAGGACGGCTTGTGGCCGAATCCCGGCACCGACGAGCGGCGGCTTTTGGGCCAACTGGCCTTCAATCATCTTGACCCGGCCAAGGCGGCAACCGCGGCGCTGACGTTGGATGTCTGCAGAAGCCTGTGCGTGACATGCGGGGCGCCGATGGCGCAGCAGGCGCGACGCCCTTGTCAGCACGCGCATGCCAGCGCAGGCGTTTCAGCGCCCGACCTCAGGCCTGGGCCAGTGACGCCGGCGCGCGCAGTTCAGCGCGGCGCGACAGCTCAAAGGCCGTCAGGCTGCAGCCGATGAACACCATCGCCACCGCCGGCAGCGACCACGGCCCCAGGCGCACCCAGGCCCAGCTGCCGGCCGCCGCGCCCAGCGACATGCCGATGTACAGCGCCGACGCGTTGATTGCCAGCAGCAGGTTGCGCAGCCCGGGCGCCAGGCCGATCAGGCGCTTTTGCTGCGGGGCGTAGAAGCCCATGCCGGCCATCGACCAGAAGCCGTAGGCGGCCATCCCCAGCCAGGGCAGGCCAGGCAGCAGCAGCAGGGCGCTGCTGCCGCAGGCCATGCCCACCACCGATAGCTGCAGCGTGCGTGCCGCACCCAGGCGGTCGCCCAGCCGCCCGGCCAGCAGGTTGCCTGCCACCCCGCTGATGCCGCCCACCAGCAAGGCCAGCGACAACTGCCCCGGCGCGACGCCGAAGCGCTCCTGCAGGAACGGCGCCACCAGCGCAAACAGCGAGAACTGCGCCGACATGTGGCACACCGACATCGCCACCGACCAGGCCGCCGCCGGCTGGCGGAACACCTGGCCGAAGCTGGCCAGCGAGATGCCGGGCGCCGCGCGCCGGTCATTGACCAGCGCCCCGATCGTCAGCGCCGTCAGCAGGCTCAGCGCGGCCAGCCCGAAGAACATCGTGCGCCAGCCCAGCTGGGCGCCCAGCCAGGACGTGAGCGGCAACCCCAGCACGCTGGCCAGCGTCATGCCGCCGAACACCACCGCCAGCGCATGGCCCTGGCGCTCCGGCGGCACCAGGCCGGCGCCCAGGCCCGACGCCACCGGCCCCACCACCGCCGCGCCCAGCGCCATCAGCACCCGCGCGGCCACCACGCCGGCGTAGGTGGGGGCCAGGGCGCTGAGCAGGCAGCCGGTGCCCAGCACCACCAGGCCGCACAGCAGCAGCGTGCGCCGCGGCAGGCTGCCGGCGGCCACCTGCAGCAGTGGCGCGGCCAGCGCGAAGGTGATGGCGAACACCGTGATCAGCACCGCCACGTCGGGCTTGGACACGCCCAGGTCGGCGGCGATGGGGTGCACCAGGCCCACCACGGCGATGGACGATGTGCCCATCGTGAAATAGGCCAGGGACAGCGACCACAGTCCGAGTGCGGTGTGGGCGGGCGGTGGCGATGGGTGGGTCATGGGCGGCCGATCGTCGTTCAAGCGACGGGACCGCCGTGTCGTCTGGGCGACCGCAGCAGCGGGGGCCGTCCGTCAGCGGCGCCGGGTCAGCGCCGGATCAGCGCGCGCTGATCCGGCGCCTGCGCCGGCAGCTTGACGAACAGCGTGGCCAGCGCCGCGCACAGCAGCAGCGCGCCGGCCAGCAGCACCACGTTGCGCGCGTCGCCGCCCAGCAGCGGCTTGTAGTACAGCGGCAAGGTCACGCTCTGGATCAGCATCGGGATCACGATGAACATGTTGAAGATGCCCATGTAGACGCCGGTGCGCTCGGGCGGGATGCTGCGCGCCAGCATCACGTAGGGGTTGCCCATGATGCTGGCCCAGCACAGGCCCACGCCGATCATCGGGATGAACAGCCAGGCCTGCTGGCCGATCGACGGGATGGCCAGCATGCCCAGGCCGCCGGCCGTCAGGCAGGCCGCGTGCATCGCCTTGGCGCCGAAGCGCCTGGTGAACGGCACCAGCGCAAACGCCGCCACGAAGGCCACCGCGTTGTAGAAGCCGCCGATCTGGCCGTTGACCAGCACCGCGTCGCGAAAGCCCGTGCTGGCGGGATCACTGGTGTTGAACAGCGAGCGCGCCACGCTGTAGGTGATGTACTGCCAGTAGCAGATCATCCCGTACCACTGGAACAGCTTCATCACCGCCATCTGCCGCATGGCGCTGGGCATGTCGACGATGGCGTCCCAGATCTCGCGCAGCGTGGCCGCCATGCCTGGCTTCTTGGCGGCGATCTCGGCGCGCTGGGCCGGGGTCAGCGGCAGCTCGGGCACGCGCCAGATCGAATAGGCGATGGTGCAGATCGACAGCACCGCGCCGATGAAGAACGAGATCTTGGTGATCACCGGGATGTTGTTGCCGTCCACCAGGTCCTTGTTCATGCCGAACCACACCAGCAGCGACGGCGCCAGGTACGACAGCGTCTGTGCCAGGCCGGTGAAGGCGCTCTGGGTCAGGTAGCCCTGGGCATGCTGCTTCTCGTCGAGCCGGTCGCTGACGTAGGCGCGGTAGGGCTCCATCGTGGTGTTGTTGGCCGCGTCCATGATCCACAGCAGCGCCGCGGCCATCCACAGCGCGCTGCTGTAGGGCATGGCGAACAGCGTCAGGCTGCAGAAGATGGCGCCGATCAGGAAGTACGGCGTGCGCCGGCCGTGGCGCGATGCAGTGCGGTCGCTCATCGCGCCCACCAGCGGCTGCACCAGCAGCCCCGTCATCGGCCCGGCCAGCGACAGCAGCGGCAGCGCCGCCTCGTCGGCCCCCAGGTAGCTGTAGATCGGCCCCATGTTGCTCTGCTGCAGGCCGAAGCTGAACTGCAGGCCGAGGAAGCCCACGTTCATCTGGATGATCTGGCGCAGCGACAGGTGCGGCTTGGTGGGGCCCGGGGTCATGGTGGCGGCTTGGCTGGCAAAACCGCCACTCTAGAACCATTGCAAACGATTGCAATTACGGGTTTTCCTGGGGTCAACAGCTTGCCACGGGGCGTAGCAGCCCTGGGGAATGGTCAGAGCAGCCCTTCAATCGGCAGCCACGACAGCACCTGGGCGCCCACGCGCCGCAGCAGGCTGGCCTTGGGGTCGCTGCGGTGCACGACCGCGCCGCCGGCGCCTGCTTCCTCCCACTGCAGCGCGCCGTCGGCGGCCAGCGTCAGCCGGTAGGTGGTGGCCGCCAGGTCGCGGTCGATGCCGGTGGTGAGCGTGCGCGCCAGGGCGGCGCTGTCGACGGTCAGCCCGATCTCGGCATTCAGGTACGCCGAGCGCGGGTCGAGATTGAACGAGCCCACGAACACATGCCGCTGGTCCACCACGAACGACTTGCCGTGCAGGCTGGCCGCCGACGATGCGCCCAGGCGCATGCGCCATGGCAGCGCGCGGCGCTGCGCCTGGGTGTCGGCATCGGGCTTCAGCTCGTACAGCTGGATGCCGGCGGCCAGCAGGGTGCGCCGGTGCCGCGCGTAGCCGGCGTGCACCGCCATCACGTCGGTGGCGGCCAGCGAGTTGGTGATCACCCGCACCGCCACGCCGCGGCGCGCCAGTTCGATCAGCGCCTGCACACCGGCATCGCCCGGCACGAAGTAGGGTGACATCAGGTCGAGCGTGCGCTGCGACTTGCGCAGCCACGCGCTCAGCGGCTCGACCATGCGCCGGCTGTCCGCACCGAGCGGCAGCGAGGCGTCCACCTTGTCGGGCGAGTCCGACAGCACCACCACCGGCGCCCACTGTGTCAGTGGGTAGGCTGCCAGCGGTGACGCCAGCCAGGGGGTGGTCTGCAGCCCGGCCATCAGGCGGGCCGCCTCGGGCGTGCTGCCCGGCGTGGTCAGCAACTGTTGGTGGCGGGCCAGTTCGGCCGGGTCTGCCGGGTCCACCACCGCCGCCAGCGGCGATGCCAGGGGGCTGTTCCAGTAGGTGTCGAACAGCCTGGCGGTGGTCCGGGCGGCGGGGCCCAGCGCCAGCAGGTCGATGTCGGAGAAGAGCAAGGCCGCGTCCCCGCCGAAGTACACATCGCCCACATTGCGCCCGCCCACGATGGTGGCCAGGCTGTCGGCGGTGAATGACTTGTCGTGCATGCGCCGGTTCAGCCGCTCGAACTCGGTCAGGTAGCCCAGCAGCTTGAACGCACGTTGCCGGAACGGGTTGAACAGGCGCACCTCCACCCCGGGCTGTGCCGCCAGGGCCTGCAGCCAGGTGTCCATGCCGGCGCTGCCGTTGTCGTCGAGCAGCAGGCGCACCCGCACGCCACGCTGTGCGGCGCGCCACAGCTCATGCAGCAGCACATGGCCCGACACGTCGGGCCGCCAGATGTAGACCTGCACATCCAGCCCACGCTGGGCCGTGCGCGCCAGCAGCACCCGGCTGGCCAGGGCCTGCAAGGGGTCGCCCAGCAGGGCCACGCCGCTCAGCGCGGTGTCGCCCCCGGGCGGTGTGTAGGCCCGCGCCAGCGGGCTGTCGGCCGCACCAGTCAGGTGGGTGGACAGCCCTTGCCCGGACGGCGGTGGCAGGTCCTGGGCACAGGCGGTCAGCCAGACGCAGACCGCGGCGGCCAGCAGCAGGCCCAGATGCCGCCCGGCGGCGCAGGTTCCCCACCTCACGGCGTCACCTTGACCCCGGCCGGCAGCGCCATGCCGCGGCGTGCCATCGCCTCGCGCACCCGGTCGGGGCGGTCGCTGACGATGCCGTCCACGCCCAGGTCCAGCATGGCCTCGATCTGCGCCGGCTCGTTCACCGTCCAGGCCAGCACCTGGATGCCGAGGGTTTGCGCCTCTTTCACCTGGGCGGCGTCCAGGTCGCCGTGGAAGCTGCTCCAGATCTTGCCGCCCGCCGCGCGGATCATCTTCGGCACCGACCCGTGGTCGGCCAGCGCGAAGCCTGCTGTCCAGGGCGTGGCTGCACCGCGGCCCAGGTTGTCCAGCCAGCGCTGGCGCGCGGTCAGGTAGACCGTGGCGATCTCGGGCGCGTCGCGCTGGATGGTCTGCAGCGTGCGCCAGTCGAATGACAGGATCGTGGTGCGGCTGGCCAGGCCGGCGTCGCGCACCGCGGCCACCAGGGCGCGGGCGAACGGCTCGGGCGCAGCGGTGTCGTCGGGTGCCAGCGGGTTGATCTTGGTCTCCAGCGCCAGCCGCACGGGCGGGTTGCCAGGCGCCGGATTGCCGGCGCGCTTGACCAGCGCAAACAGGTCGGCCAGCGCCGGCAGGCGCGCGCCGTCCACCGGCTGCTGGTCGGGGTATTGGCCCGCATAGCGGGTGCCCGGCCTGAGCCGGCCCACGTCGTAGCGCTGCAGTTCGGCCCAGGGCGTGTGGAAGATCACCGGCCCGCGCCCGGACAGCCACTGGCCGTCGGGCCCGCGGGTGATGTCGGGGTTCAGCGCCGGGTCGTGGCTGATCAGCAGCACGCCGTCGCGGCTGATGGCGATGTCGGTCTCCAGCGTGTGCACGCCGATGGCCAGTGCCTTGGCAAAGCCGGCCAGCGTGTTCTCGGGCGCCAGACCGCGCGCGCCGCGGTGGCCTTGCAGGTCGAAGGCCTGGGCGGCATGCAGCGGCGCCAGCAGGGCGGCGGCCAGGATCAGGGCCAGGGGGTGCATGGTCGTCTCCAGGCGTTGGGCTCGCCACTGTATGCGGCGCCGATGGCGCCACCGCACAATCCGGTGATGACCATGCTCGCCCCGCCGCCGCCGCTGCAGTCCGTCCACATTGCCAGCCACGCCCCCGGGCCGCGGCTGCTGGTCACCGGCGCGGTGCATGGCAACGAGGTCTGCGGCACGCTGGCCATCCGCCGGGTGCTGGCCGAGATCGAATCGGGCGCGCTGGTCATCCGCCGCGGCAGCGTCACCTTCGTGCCGGTGTGCAACCCGCTGGCCTTCCAGCGTGGCCAGCGCGCAGGCGACCGCAACCTCAACCGCGCGCTCGAGCCCAAACCGTTTCCGGCCGACTATGAAGACCGCCTGGCCAACTGGCTGTGCCCGCTGCTGGCCGCACATGACGGCCTGCTCGACCTGCATTCCTTCCACTCCGGCGGCGCCCCGTTCGTGATGGTGGGCCCGGTGGACAACGACGGTCGGCTGGAGCCCTTCCGCCATGCCGCCACCGAAGAAGCCCTGGTCCGCGTGCTGGGGGTGCCCCGCGCGGTGGACGGCTGGCTCGCCACCTATGCCAGCGGCGTGGCCCAGCGCGCGCAGCAGGCGCAGACCGACGGCCTGGCGCCCGAGGCCCTGCCCGAGCTGCACCCGCGCTACGGTGTGGGCACCACCGAGTACGTGCGCAGCCAGGGCGGCTGGGCGCTGACGCTGGAATGCGGTCCCCACACCGACCCGCAATCGCCCGAGGTGGCCTGGCGGGCCATCCACCGCACCCTGGCCCACTTCGGGCTGACCGACGCGGCACCACCCCAGCCCGCGGCCACGCTCGAGGCGCTCAGCCTGCATGCGGTGGTCGACAAGCAGCATGCCGACGACCGCTTCGTGCGCGACTGGCAGAGCTTCGACACGGTGCGCGCCGGCACGCTGATCGGCCACCGCGCCAGCGGCGTGCCTGTGCACGCGGCGGATGACGGCTGGCTGGTGTTCCCCAACGCCCGCGCTGCCGCCCGGCAGGAATGGTTCTACCTGGCGCGCGCCAGCCAGCGCTTCGGCGCGCCGGGCTGACCGCGCCGCCCTGCGCCATGGGCCGTGGGGCGGCGGCAACACCGAAGCGCCCGGGTGGGCCGGCGTGCGGCAGTTCTGCCGTTCAGCGGCGGTGATTTCGCGGAAGATCGTGGGTCTGTGCCGTGCATCCTGCGCGCCTGCGCCCCCACCCAGGCTGCCTGGCGATCTGCCACCCCTGCCCAGCGCGCGCCGCCAATGGTTACGAGGCGGCGCTGCGCTTGGCCTGGCGGCGCTGGCCGGTGCCGGTTGCAGCGCGCCGCCACCGCCGCTGCGCATCGGCGCCCATCCCTGGCCGGGCTACGAGCTGATGTTCCTCGCCCATGCCCGTGGTCTGCTCCAGCCTGACACGCTGCGGCTGGTCGAAGTGCCCAACGCGACGGCCAGCCTGCGCGCATTGGCGGCCGGCACGCTGGAAGGCGCCGGCCTCACCCTCGACGAGGTGCTCGGCGCCCGGGCGCGCGGTCTGATGCTGCGCGTGGTGGCGGTGTTCGATGTGTCCGACGGCGCCGACGTGCTGCTGGCCAGTCCCGACATCACCAGCCTGCCGGCGCTGCGCGGCCGCCGCGTGGGCGTGGAACACAGTGCCACCGGTGCGCTGATGCTCGACGCCGCCCTCCAGGCCGCTGGGCTGACGCCGGCCGACGTGCGCATGGTGCCGCTCGCCTTCGACGAACACGCCACCGCGTTGCGCAGCAGCAAGGTCGACGCGCTGGTCACCTTCGACCCGGTGCGCTCGCAACTGCTGTCCGCAGGCGCGCAGCTGCTGTTTTCCAGCGCCCAGGTGCCTGGGCTGATCGTCGATGTGCTGGCTGTGCGCCCCGAGGCCGTGCACAGCCACGCCACGCACCTGCGTGCGCTGGTGGCCGGCGTGCTGCAGGCCCGCAGCCTGTGGCTGCAGGACGGCGCCGACAGCGCCGCCCGCATGGCACCGCGCCTGCAGTTGCCCCCTGCGGAGGTGGTGCAGGCCTTCGGCCGCCTGCAGCTGCCCGATCTGGCGGCCAACCACCGCTGGCTGGCCGGCCCGGCGCCCGAGCTGATGGCCACGTCCGAGCGGCTGATCGCGGTGATGCAGCGCGCCGCGCTGCTGCCACCTGGCGCGCGGCCGCTGGCCGCCCCCCATGCCGACGCGGTGCTGGCCGACGCGCGATTCCTGCCCCCACTCTGACACCCAAGACGTCTGACATGCCTCAGCGCCGCCGCCCCTCCATCCGCAGCCTCCTGATGCTGCCGGTGGTGCTGACGGCGGCCGGCCTGGTGCTGGTGTCGCTGGTGGTCGGCCTGCGCAGCGATACCGCCCAGGCCTGGGCGGCGGCCGAGCAGCACGGCCGGGCCGAGCTGTCCCGTCTGGTGGTGGTGGCCGAACGCGAAGCCATCACCCGCCGCGGCCTGCTGGACGAACTGGTGGCGCTGACCACCACCGACGCCCGCGTGGTGCACGCGCTGCTGCTGGCGCCCGATGACATGGTGCTGACCAGCAGCCGCCAGGCCGAGCACGGCCAGCCCCTGCGCAGCGTGTCGGGCGTGGCGCCGGCCTGGTTCGACGGCCTGCGCGCCAGTGGCCAGGCCCGCGTGCTGGTCGACACCGACCTGCAGCGGCTGGTGCTCAGCCAGGCCTTTGCCTGGCCCGCCGCCGCGGGCGAGCTGCGCGGCCTGCAGCAGGGCGCGGTGCTGCTGCAGCTGGACCTGGCACCCACCCTGAAGGCCACGCGCACGGCCAACCTGCAGCAGCGTGCCTGGCTGTTGGGGTGGCTGGCGCTGGGCGCCCTGCTGCTGCTGCTGGCTGGGCTGGAACGCATTGCCGTGCGGCCGCTGCACCGGCTGCGCGATGCGGCCCGCGCCCTGGGTGCGGGCGACCTGACGCGCCAGGTGCCGCCCACCCGTGCCGCCGAGCTGCAGGCGGTGGGGGAGGCCTTCAACCAGATGGCGCACAGCCTGTCCGACAGCCTGGGCCGGCTGGCCGACAGCGAGCAACGCCAGCGCGGGCTGTTCGCGTCGGCGCCCGACGCCATGCTCACCGTCACCCCCGACGGCCTGGTCGACGGGTTCAACGCCGCGGCCGAGCTGCTGTTCGGCCACACCGCGGCGCAGATCATCGGCCAGCCGCTGCAGACCCTGCTGCCGCCCGACAGCCACGCCGCCCACCCAGGCCACCTGGCGGCGTTCGCGGCGCAGCCGCCGGGTGCGCGGCGCATGTCGCCCGGCCGGGTGATCAGCGGCCTGCACCGCAGCGGCCGGCGGCTGCAGCTGGAAGTGGGCATCGCCCGGGTGGTGCAGGGCGACACCTGGCGCTTCACCGCCGTGGCGCGGGACGTGTCGGCCCGGCTGGCGCTGGAGGCCGAGCTGGCCCGACACCGCGGCCAGCTCGAAGCCACGGTCACCGAGCGCACCGCCGAGCTGGCGGGCTCCCGCGATGCGGCCCAGGCCGCCACCCGCACCAAGAGCGAATTCCTGGCCAACATGAGCCATGAGATCCGCACGCCGATGAACGCCATCATCGGCCTGGCCCACCTGATGCGGCGCGGCGCCAGCAGCCCGCAGCGCGCCCACCTGGCCAAGCTCGATGGCGCCGCCCACCACCTGCTGGGTGTGCTCAACGACATCCTCGACTTCTCCAAGATCGAGGCCGGCAAGCTCAGCCTGTCGCCGCAGGACTTCGAGCTGGACCAGCTGGTCGACGACGTCTGCCAGCTGGTGGCCGCACGCGCCGGTGAGAAGGGCCTGGAGCTGGTGCAGCGCATCGACCCCGGCCTGCCGCTGTGGCGCCACGGCGACGACATGCGCCTGCGTCAGGTGCTGATCAACCTGGTGGGCAACGCGGTGAAGTTCACCCCCAGCGGCCACATCAGCGTGCGGGTCAGCGCCGGGCCCGGCGCGCAGTTGACCTTTGTGGTGGCCGACACCGGCATCGGCATCGGGCCCGACGAGCGCGCGCGCATCTTCCAGCCCTTCGAGCAGGCCGACAGCTCGGCCAGCCGGCGCTTCGGCGGCACCGGCCTGGGCCTGGCCATCAGCCGCGCGCTGGTCAGCGCGATGGGCGGCACGCTGGTGCTCGACCCCGTGCCGGCGGGCGCGGCCGTGGCCGGCAGCACCTTCCGCTTCAGCCTGCCGCTGCCGGTGGCCAGCGGCCCCGCGCCGGCGCGCACACCGCTGCCGCCGGCCAATGGCCAGCGCGCCCTGGTGGTGGACGACCTGGCCGAGACCCGCGACGTGCTGGTCGAACAGCTGCAGGCCCTGGGCCTGCGGGCCGAGGCCGTGCCCGACGGCGCGACCGCACTGGCGCGGGTGGTGGATGCCGATGCCGCAGGCCAGCCATTCAGCCTGTGCCTGGTGGACTGGCGCCTGCCCGGCGACGACGGCCTGGCGTTGCTGCAGCGCCTGCGCGCCCTGCCGCTGGCGCGCCACCCGGCCAGCCTGCTGGCCACCGCCTTCGGCGCCGAGCTGCCGGCGGGTGCGGCGGCCGGCGTGCGCGTGCTCGACAAGCCGATCGCCCTGCCAGCGCTGCAGCGCGCGCTGGCCGAGGCGCTGGGCCTGGGCCTGGGCGTGCCGGTGCCGGTCGTGCCGCCGCCACCGCCGCTGGATGCGCAGCTGCGCCAGCGCCAGGGTGGCCAATCCGCCAGCCGCCTGCTGCTGGTCGAAGACAACCCGCTCAACCAGGAAGTGGCGCTGCAACTGCTGCGGGACGCTGGCCTGCACGCCGACCTGGCGCAGGACGGCCTGGAGGCCGTGGCCCTTGTCACCGCCCAGCCCTACGACCTGGTGCTGATGGACGTGCAGATGCCCCGGCTCGACGGCCGGGGCGCCACCCGCGCCATCCGCGCCCTGCCGGGCCGCGCGGGACTGCCGATCCTGGCGATGACCGCCGGCGCCCAGGCCGAGGACAAGGCCGACTGCCTGGCTGCCGGCATGAACGACGTGATCACCAAGCCGGTCGACCCCGACGACCTGTACGCCGCCCTGCTGCGCTGGCTGCCCGGTGGCGCCAGCCGGCTGCCGCCACCCCCGCCCCCGCCACCCCCGCCCTCGCCGCCGCCCCCGCCGCGGCCTTCGCCGGCTGGCGCCTGGCCGCAGGTGCCGGGGCTGGACACCACCGTCGGCCTGCGCATGGTGGGCGGCCGCCTGGCGGTCTACCGCCGGGTGCTGCAACGCCTGGTCGAGCACCACGGCAGCGACCCGGCACAGCTGCGCCTGGCCAGCCTGCAGGGCGCCAACGACGACATCCGGCGCCTCTGCCATGGGCTCAAGGGCGCGGCTGGTGCGGTGGGCGCCCAGGCGCTGGCGGCCAGCGCCGCCCGGGTGGAAGCGGGCCTGGCCGCCCAACCCGGCACCGACCTGGCCAGCGCGCTGCTGGAGCCGGGCGCGGTGCAGTCCCTGGCCGACCAGCTGCAAGCGCTGTTGGACGGGCTGGCCGTTGCGCTGGCTGCGCCGCCCGCCGACGCCCCGCCCGGCCCTTGACGCAGGTCAGCCCGGCGACAGCGCCGCCAGGAAGGCCGCCAGCCGGGCGCTGTCGAGCCCGCCGTGCCGGCGCACGCCGCTGCACACGTCCAGCCCAAAGGGCTGCACCGCCGCCACCGCTGCGGCCACGTTCTGCGGGTTCAGCCCGCCGGCCAGGTACAGCGGCCGGCCCAGCGCGGCCACGGCGGCGCGGATGCGCGCGCTCAAGCCCCAGTCGTGGGTGCGGCCAGTGCCGCCCAGCTCCTTCACCGCTGCGTTCGGGTTGCCGCTGTCGAGCAGGATGGCGTCCACCAGCGGTGCCGCCGCCACCGCGTCATCGACGCTGGCCGGGCCGGTGACGTGGATCACCTGCACCAGCCGCACGCCCGGCAGCGCCGCCCGCAGCAGGCGCAGCTGGTCGGCTGGCACCTGGTCCACGAGCTGCAGCGTGGTGGTGCGGCAGCGCCGGTGCTGGTCCACGATGGCCGCTGCCGTGGTCTGGCTGGTCAGCAGAAAGGTCTGCACCGCAGTGCCGTGGGCACTGGCCACGGCCTGCGCCACGGTGGCGATGGTGGCCTCGTCGATCACGCCCGGCCCGCTGGGCATGGCCGACACCAGGCCCAGCGCCTGGGCACCGGCGGCCACCGCCAGGTGCGCCTCGGCCAGGTCGGCGATGCAGCAGATCTTGACCACCGGCCGCGCCGGGCTGAAGGGGTCGGTGGTCATCGCTGCGGTCTCACAGGGTCTCGACCACCACCGGCGTGGCCGGTGGCGCGGCATCGGCGACGGTGATGGCGGCCAGCACCGCGGCGCGGGCCGCCTGGGCATCGGCGGCGCTGGCGGCATGCACCCGCAGCAGCGCATCGCCCGCCTGCACCGCGCTGCCCAGCGGCCGCACCTGGCTGAAGCCCACGCGCGGGTCGACCGCATCGCTGGCCACGCGCCGCCCGCCGCCCAGCGCCACCACGGCCAGGCCCAGCGCGCGGGTGTCCATCGCCGCCACCCAGCCGCTGTGCGCTGCCGGCACGTCCAGTTGGACCGGCGCGGTGGGCAACTGCGGCGCGGCCAGCACGTCGGCAGGCCCGCCCAGGCCAGCCACCATGCGGGCGAAGTGCTCGGCGGCGCGGCCGCTGTCCAGCGCGGCGGTGGCTTGCGCGGCGCCATCGGCCAGGCTGCCGGCCAGGCCGGCGCCGTGCAGCATCTGGGCGGCCAGCGCGGTGGTCAGCGTCAGCAGGCGCGGGCAGCGGTCGGCGCCGGTCAGGAAGGCGATGCTCTCCTGCACCTCCAGCGCATTGCCGGCGGTGCGGCCCAGCACCTGGTTCATGTCGGTGATCAGCGCGCGGCAGGGCAGGCCGGCGCCGGTGGCCACGTCCACCAGGCTGCGCGCCAGCGTGCGGGCGGCGCCCAGGTCGGCCATGAAGGCGCCGTTGCCCAGCTTCACGTCCATCACCAGGTGCCCCAACCCGGCCGCCAGCTTCTTGCTGAGGATGCTGGCGGTGATCAGCGGCACCGATTCGACCGTGGCCGTCACGTCGCGGATGGCGTACAGCCGCCGGTCGGCCGGCGCGATGTCGTCGCTGGCGCCGACGATGGCGCAGCCGGCGCTGCGCAGCACCGCCAGCAGGCGCGGGTGGTCGGGCTGGGTCTGGTAGCCGGGCAGGGCGGCCAGCTTGTCCAGCGTGCCGCCGGTGTGGCTTAAGGCCCGGCCGCTGACCATCGGCACCACACCGCCGCAGGCCGCTACGATGGGCGCCAGCACCAGGCTGACCTTGTCGCCCACGCCGCCGGTGGAATGTTTGTCGACCACCGGGCCGCGCAGGCCGGCGTCACCCCAGTGCAGCACCCGGCCCGATTGGGTCATCGCCAGCGTCAGGGCCACGCACTCGGCGCGGTCCATGCCGCGCAGCACGATGGCCATGGCCAGCGCGGCGGCCTGGCCCTCGCTCCAGCTGCCGTCGACCAGGCCCTGCACGAAGGCCTGGATCTGCGCTGCGCCCAGCGCCCCGCCGTCGCGCTTGGTGCGGATGACTTCGGCCGGCAGCATGGCAAGGGTCAGTAGCTGCCGGCGGCGCTGGTGTGGCCGGTGCCGCTGCCTTGCAGCACCGTGGTGATGTCGCCCAGCAGCCCGCTGGCACCGAAGCGCAGGCGCTGCGGGCCCACGGCGGCGTCGCCCAGGATGTCGCGCACCAGGGCGATGTAGACCGCCGCATCGGCCACCTTGCGCACGCCACCGGATGCCTTGAAGCCCACCGCCGCGCCACGCGGGTGGGCGGCGATGGCCTGCAGCATCACCCGCGCCGCGGCGGGCGTGGCGCCGGTGGCGGTCTTGCCGGTGCTGGTCTTCAGGAAGTCCACGCCCGCGTCCAGGCCGATCACGCTGGCCTGGTGGATGAGTGCCGGCGTGGCCAGGTCGCCCGATTCCAGGATCAGCTTGAGCGTTCGGCCGGTGCACGCAGCGCGCACCGCCTGCACCACCGCCGCGGCGCCGGCTGCATCGCCGGCCTGCAGGGCGCGCCAGGGCAGCACCAGGTCGACCTCGTCGCCACCGGCATCGACGATGGCGCGCGCATCGGCCACCGCCGCCGCCACATCCAGCCCGCCGGCCGGGAAGTTGGCCACCGCCGCCACCCGCACGCCAGCCGGCGCCCCGGCCTTGGCCTGGGCCACGAAGCGCGGCCACACGCACAGCGCCGCGGGCACGCCGGTCGGGCCGGCGGCTTGCGCGCACAGGGCGGTGATGGCCGCAGCATCGTCGCCATCGTTCAGGCTGGTCAGGTCCAGGCAGGCCAGCGCAATGCGGGCGTCGGCGTTGGCTTCGGTCATCGTGGTGTGGCGGGGCAGGGGTGCTGGCGGGTCACCATCGTAGCGGCGCCAGCGCCGCGTGTTGTTTCGGCTTGCGGCCCGGGCGGGCGGGCCGCGACACTGCAGCCCGAAGGCGCGCACCCCACGCGTGTCACACGGAGCAGGACATGCTGGATCGGATCAAGGAACTGGGCGGGCAACTGACGACATCGGCGGCCAAGGTGGCCGGGTCGGTCAAGGACGGCGCCGGCACGGTGGCCGCCCAGGCGGGCGACGCCATGCTCGCCACCAAGCGCAAGGCGTCCGAACTGGGCGACAGGGCCAGCGCTGCGGCCACCCGCGAGGCCGTGGCGCAGATGCGCGACATGCTGGCGCTGGCAGCCGAAGAATTGCGCGCGCGGCCGATCATCGACGGCCCGGTGATGCTCACGGCCAAAGTCGACCTGATGCTGACCAGCTTGCAGATGGAGTTCGTGCTGCACCCTGAGACGCGGGTGCTGCATGTGCCCCGGTCGTCCGGCCCGGCTGCAGACGGCGCGGTGGCGCCTGCGGTGGAGCTCAGCGTTCGGCCGGCGCCGGTGGACGCCACGTCAGCGCAGCCGCCGGCGGCCTGACAGTCGGCCACGATGCCTGGCGAGCAGGCATCCAGCCCATGCGCCGCGTGGCGTCCAATACGCCACCAAGCTGCCTCCCGACGTGTCCATGCCCTCTGCCCCGCCCCGCCAGCCTGCCCCCTGCAGCCGCCGCCACACGCTGGCCCTGCTGGCCGCCGCCTGCCTGCCGGCCCGGGCCCAGCCGCGGTTTCCTGACCGACCCATCACCCTGGTGGTGCCCTTCGGCCCCGGCGGCATCGCCGACCTGACGGCGCGGGCCGTGGGCGAGGCGCTGGCGCGCAGCCTGGGCCGGCCGGTGGTGGTCGACAACCAGCCCGGTGCCGGCGCCATCGTGGCCAGCCAGCGGGTGGCGCGCGCCGCGCCCGACGGCCACACCCTGCTGCTGCTGAGCAATGCCAACGCCGTGGCACCCGCGCTGATGACGGCGCCCGGGCCCGACCCGCTGAAGGACTTTGCGCCGATCAGCACGCTGGGCAGCTTCGACCTGGGGCTGTTTGCGGCCGCCAACGGGCGGTTTGCCAGCCTGGCGGCTGCGCTGGACTGGGCCCGCGCCCACCCGGGCCGGCTCAACATCGGCAGCATCGCGGTGGGCAGCACCCAGCACCTGACGGCCAAGCTGTTCGAGGCCCGCGCCGGCATCGACGCGCTGGTGGTGCCGTACAAGGGATCACCGGCGGTGCTGACGGCGCTGCGTGCCGGCGAGGTGGACCTGGCGGTGGAGATCATCGGCCCGATGCTGCCGCAGTTGCAGGCCGGCACGGTGCGCGCGCTGGCCGTCACCGGCGTGTTGCGCCACCCGCTGCTGCCCGACGTGCCCACCGTGGCCCAGGCCGGCGTGGCCGGTGTGCAGGTGGCCAGCTGGAACGCGCTGGCCGCACCGGCCGCCACGCCGCCGGCGGTGCTGGCGCAGTTGAACCGCGCCGTGCGCGATGCGGTGGCGTCGCCCGCGGTGCAGCAGCGCCTGGCGCCGTTGGGCATGCGGCTGGGGGCGGGCTCGCCGGCCGAGCTGCAGGCGCTGCTGGCCGCCGAGATCACGCGGTGGGCCGCGGTGGTGCGGGCAGCGAAGATCGAGGCCGAATAGACCGCAGCAGCCGCGCGATGCGGGTGTCGGCCGACCTGGCCCGCGGGCCGCGGCCGGCCGCGCCGGCATGGGGCAAGATCGCGCACCGCCACCGCCACCGCCATCCTGCCGCCATGTTCCGCACCGCCTACATCGACCATGCCCAACTCACGGCCCAGCTCGCCACCTGGGCGCAACAGCACCCGGGCCTGGCCCATGTCAGCAGCCTGGGGCAGAGCGCCGGCGGGCGCGACATTCCGCTGCTGACCATCGGCCGCCACCCCGAGCGCGGCGGCCCGGCGGTGTGGGTCGACGGCAACATGCACGCCAGCGAGGTCTGCGGTACCAGCGTGGCCCTGGCGATTGCCGAGGACGTGTTGGCCATCCATGCCGGCGCGGATGCGGCCGGCGGCCAGCCGCTGCCGCCACACATGGCCCAGGCCATCCGCGAGACGCTGTTCTACGTGGTGCCGCGCATCTCGCCCGACGGCGCCGAAGAGGTGCTGCACCGTGGGCGTTATGTGCGCAGCAGCCCGGTGGACGACCGCGTGGCCCGCCACCATGCCCACTGGGTGACCGAAGACCTCGACGGCGACGGCATGGCGCTGACCATGCGCCGCGAAGATCCCGACGGCGAGCTGGTGGAACTGCACGGCGACGACGGCCAGCCGCTGCGCCCGGCGGTGCTGGTGGCGCGCCAGCCCGAAGACACCGGCCCGTTCTACCGCCTGTACCCCGAGGGCCGCATCGCCAACTTCGACGGCCGCACCATCCCCGACGCGCACTTCCTGTCGGACACGGTCTACGACTTCAACCGCAACTTCCCGTACCACTGGGCGCCCGAGCCGCAGCAGGCCGGCGCCGGCCACTATCCCGGCAGCGCGCCCGAGACCCGCGCGGTGCTCGACTTCGCCACCCGCCACCCCAACATCATGCTGTGGCTGAACCTGCACACCTTCGGTGGCGTCCTGATCCGCCCGCTGGGCGACAAGCCCGACAGCAAGATGCACCCCGGTGACCTGGGCATCTATGAGCAGGTGGAAGCCTGGATGACCCAGTTCACCGGCTACGCCACCGTCAGCGGCTTCCATGAATTCCTCTACGAGCCCGACAAGCCGCTGCACGGCGACCTGAGCGATTACGCCTACCACCAGCGGGGCGCGCTGGCCTATGTGGTGGAGCTGTGGGATGTGTTCCAGCAGCTGGGCATTGCCCGCAAGAAGCCGTTTGTCGACCACTACAGCAAGTTCACCCGCGACGACATGCGCAAGCTGGCCGACTTTGACCGCCAGCACAACGGCGGGCGCATCTTCGGCACCTGGAAGCCGCTGCAGCACCCGCAGCTGGGCGCCGTGGAGGTGGCCGGCTTCGACCCGCGCGTGGGCATCTGGAACCCGCCGTATGACCGGCTGGATGCCACCTGCCAGGGCCAGAGCGCCGCCTTCCTGCGCGTGGCGGCGCTGCTGCCGCGCATCAGCGCCAGCGTGGTGGCGCAGGAACGCCAGGGCGACAGCACCCGCATCGAGGTGCGCGTTGCCAACCACGGCTACCTGGGCAGCTGCGGCGTGCCGTCGTCGCAGAGCCTGCCGCATGTCGAGCCGATCCGCCTGACGATGCAGGCCCACGGCGTGACGGTGCTGGCCCCTGGCGCCGCGGTGGTGGAGATTGGCCACCTGGAAGGCTGGGGCGGCGGCCTGTACGGCGGGCCCAGCGTGTTCTCGCCCTGGACGCGCGGCAACGGGCATGAGCGCTTCGTCACCCTGGTGGTGGCCGGCAGCGGCACGCTGAACCTGACGGTGGGCAGTGCACGGGTGGGCTTCCAGCACCTGACGGTGGCGGTGGCCTGACCGAAAATCGCCGCCCATGAACACACACCCCCACCACACCACCGCCCCGGTGCTGATCGCCGGCGGCGGCATCGGCGGCATGGCCCTGGCCCTCACCCTGCACCAGGTGGGCGTGCCCTGCGTCGTCCATGAAGCCGTGCCCGAGCTCAAGCCGCTGGGCGTGGGCATCAACCTGCAGCCCAATGCGGTGCGCGAGCTGGATGACCTGGGCATCGGCGCCGACCTGCTCGACCGCATCGGCCTGCCGGCGCGTGAATGGGCGCTGGTCGGCCGCAACGGGCACGAGGTCTACAGCGAGCCGCGCGGCCTGGCGGCAGGCTACCGCTGGCCGCAATACGCGGTGCACCGTGGCCAGCTGCAGATGCTGCTGGCCGATGCGGTGCGTGAGCGCCTGGGCGCCGACGCGCTGCGCCTGGGCCAGCGTGTGACCGGCTACCGCCAGACCGCCGACGGTGTGACCGCGCTGCTGGAAGACCGCAGCGGCCACCGGCACGAAGCCACCGGACGCCTGCTGCTGGCCGCCGACGGCCTGCACTCGGCAGTGCGCGCGCAGATGCATCCGCAGCAGCCGCCCATCCAGTGGGGCGGCGCCATCCTGTGGCGCGGCACCACGCCCGGCGTGCCCATCCGCACCGGCGCGTCCTTCGTGGGCCTGGGCTCGGCGCGCCACCGGGTGGTGCTGTACCCGATCTCGCCGGTGGACCCCGCCACCGGCCTGGCCACCATCAACTGGATCGCCGAGATCACCGTCGACAACCGCGACGGCTGGGCCCAGGGCGACTGGAACCGGCGGGTGCAGTTGGCCGACTTCGCCCACCACTTCGACGGCTGGAACTACGACTGGCTGGACGTGCCCGCGATGCTGCGCGGCGCGGCCGAGGTGTTCGAGTACCCGATGATCGACCGCGACCCGGTGCCCAGCTGGGTCAATGGCGACGGCGGCCGGGTGGCGCTGATGGGCGACGCCGCGCATGTGATGTACCCCACCGGCAGCAACGGCGCCAGCCAGGCCATCATCGACGCCCGCGTGCTGGGCGCCGCGATGGTGGCCCACGGCGTGGGCCCGGCGGCGCTGCAGGCCTACGACCAGCGGCTGTGCGCCGATGTCTCTGCCCTGGTGCTGCGCAACCGCGGCGCCGGCCCTTTCGGCCTGCTGAACCTGGTCGACGAGCGCTGCGGCGGCGTGTTCGACCACATCGACGATGTCATCCCCGCCGACGAGCGCGCCGCCTTCATGGCCCGCTACAAGGCCGCTGCCGGCTTCGCCATCGAGACGCTGAACGCCGCGCCACCGACCATCGCGCCCGGGGCGCGGGTGCCGGGCGGCTGATCAGCGGCTTGCGACAAGATGCCAGGGCCGCTGGCGAGAGGTGGCGTCCGGGCGACGGACGTGCCGTGGCCGACCGCCGCGGCGGCTGGCAGGCTTGAGCGTCAGTCGCGCAGCAGCGGGTTGACCGTGCGCAACGCCGGAAAGCGGCTGAAGTCACGGTCTGCGGTCCACAGTTCACGCACGCCATGCTGCAGGCACAAGGCCGCGATGCGGGCGTCGTGCACCGCGGGGCCTGCCAGCCGGGCCTTGGCCAGCAAGGGCCGCAGCGTGGGCCAGTGTTGTTCGGACTCGCCCAGCAGCACCAGGCTGGGGCTCTCCAGCCACGCATCGATCTGGTCCAGCGCCTGGTCGGGCGGCGTGGGCGGCGCATAGATGCGTGGATGCGTGACGATCGAGAAGAACTCGTGCACGCACGGCCAGGGCAGCGCCCAGGCGGCGCGCCCTTCGGCGCAGGCGGTGACGCAGGCGAGCGCTGCGTCGTGGAAGGGCGAGTCGGCGCGGTGCGCGTAGACCAGCAGGTTGGTGTCGATCGCGATCACGCGCCGTGGCCGCCGTAGGCCAGGTCGCGCACCTGCGCCCAGTCGGCGCCGTGCAGTTCAGACCTCAGGCCATCGCCCTTGAACGATGCATGGCGCAGCTTGAAGGCGGCATCTGAGGCTGCGGGTTCAGCCAGCACCCGGTGCAGACCGCGCTCGATCAGGGCTTTGAGCGTGGTGCCTTCCAGCGCGGCAGCCCGCTTGGCGCGCTGCAGCAGTGGGTCGGCGATGTCGATGGTGGTCTTCATGGCGGGCACCGATATGGGCAGCAATATGACGTTGGCAGTATACCCATACTGCCTGTGTCGGGGCCTGCCCTGCGCCCGGCCCTACACCACCAGCGCCGGCACCACCGCCGCCAGCAGCCGCTGCGCCAGCGCGGCGGTGGCGCCGGCGGTGGCCAGGGTGTGGGCGTGGCTCAGCGCTTCATCCGACATGCCGGCGGCATAGTTGGTGAACAGCGACAACCCCAGCACCCGCAGCCCGGCGTGGCGGGCCAGGATGGTCTCGGGCACGGTGCTCATGCCCACTGCCTGCGCGCCCATCAGCCGCAGCATGCGGATTTCAGCCGGCGTCTCGAACTGCGGGCCCAGCACCCAGGCGTACACGCCCTCATGCAGCTCGATGCCGGCCTCGGCCGCGGCAGCGGCGGCCTGGTCGCGCAGCGTGGCGCAGTAGGCCTCGCCCATGTCGACGAAGCGGCTGGCGTCGGGCTCGTCATGCAGCGGCGTGCGCTGCACGATGTTCAGATGGTCGGAGATCAACATCAGCGAGCGCGGCGGCATGCTGGGCTCCAGGCTGCCGGCGGCGTTGGTCAGCACCACGGCCTGGCAACCCAGCGCGGCCAGCGTGCGGATGGCGCCCTTCATGCCGGCGGCGTCGCCCGTCTCATAGGCATGCTTGCGGCCGCGCAGCAGCGCCACGGGGCGCGCCTGGCTGCCGCTGCCGATGGTGCCCAGCCGCAGGCTGCCGGCATGGCCCGCCACGCCCAGCACCGGAAACGCCGGCAGCTCGGCATAGGGGATGTCGACGGCGCCCTGCACCAGGTCGGCGATGCCGTCCCAGCCCGAGCCCAGCACCAGGCCCAGGCGCGGCGCCAGGCCGGGGGCTGCGGTGCGAATGCGGTCCACGCTGGTGGCGATGGCGGTGGTCAGGTCGGCGGGTTGCATGGCGGTGCGGCAAGCAGAGGCAGTGGCGCATCGTCGCAGATCCGGCCCGCGGCGTGATGTCCGTGGCCGGATGTCGACGGTCCGGCGTCAACGGCTGGGCGGCGCCCGGCCTGGCCTCAAGGCCCGAGGTGCGCCGGGCCGAAACTGGCTGGCAGCAGCTGCCCCAGCGTGAAGCGGGCGCGCACCGCATCCAGGTCGGCCACCCACACCGGCAGATCGTCGGCCGCAAACTCGCGCAGCCGCTGGCGGCAGCCGCCACAGGGCGTCACCGGCTCGGCCGCCACGCCCACCACCACCGCCGCCACGATGCGCGTGCCGCCGGCCAGCACCAGGTGGCCGATGGCGGTGGCCTCGGCGCACTGGCCCTGCGGGTAGGCGGCGTTCTCGATGTTGCAGCCGGCGTGGATGCGGCCCTGCTCGTCCAGCAGCGCAGCGCCGACCGCAAAGCGGGAGTAGGGGGCGTAGGCGCGCTCGCGCGCCCGGCGTGCAGCCGCCACCAGGGCCGCCATCGTGGTGTCGTCCAGGCTCATCGTGTCTTGATGTAGGGCACGCCCAGCGCCGCCGGCGCACGCGACCGGCCGATGAACCCGGCCAGCAGCACCACCGTCAACACGTAGGGCAGGGCCTGGATGGCCTGCACCGGGACGTCGCCGCCGCCCAGTGCCGCAGGCAGCGCCACGCCCTGCAGGCGGATGGCCACCGCATCCAGAAAGCCGAACAGCAGGCAGGCCCACAGCGCCAGCACCGGGTGCCATTTGCCGAAGATCATCGCCGCCAGTGCCATGTAGCCGCGGCCGGCCGTCATGTTGGGCACGAAGTTGGCGTTCTGCGCCAGCACCAGGTAGCTGCCGGCCAACGCGCACAGTGCGCCGTTGGCGGCCAGCGCGCCGTAGCGCAGGCCGGTCACGCTCAGGCCTGCCGCATCCACCATCGCCGGGTTCTCGCCGGTGGCGCGCAGGCGCAGGCCGATGCGGGTGCGGTACAGGCCCCACCACACGGCCGGCACCAGCCCCAGCGCCAGGTAGACCATCGGGTTGTGGCCCAGCAGCCCGCCGCCGACCACCGCACCCAACATCGGGCCGACCACCGGCACCGCCTTCAGGCTGTCGGCCAGGCCGCTGAACCAGGGCGTCAGCCGCACCGCATCGGGCAGCGGCGGCGTCTGCCCGCCCTGCTTGAACCAGGCGATGCCCAGCACCACCGTCAGCCCGGCGGCGATCATCGACAGCGCCATGCCCAGCACCACCTGGTCGCCGGTGTGGCTGACGCAGGCATAGCCGTGCAGCATCGACAGCGCCACGCCCACCACCAGCGCCGCCAGCAGGGCCAGGCCCAGGCTGCCGGTCATGGCCCCGGCCGCGCCGGCGGCAAAGGCCGACAGCAGCATCTTGCCTTCCAGCCCCAGGTCGATGACGCCGGCGCGTTCACTGAGCACCGCCGCCAGCGCGCACAGGATCAGCGGCGTGCTCACCCGCAAGGTGCTGGCCAGCAGGCCACCGATCAGCGCCTCATCCATGGGCCGCCTCCGGTGTCTTGCGGGGCTGCAGCCAGCCATGCAAGCGCGCCAGCGCCGGCGCGGCCACCTGCGCCATCGCGCCCGAGAACAGCACGATCAGCCCCTGCAGCGTGGTCACCATGTCGCGGCTGAAGCCGGGGATCTCGAAGGCCAGCTCGGCGCCGCCCTGGAACAGCGCGCCGAACAGCAGGGCCGCCAGCACGATGCCCACCGGGTGGTTACGCCCGATCAGGCTGACGGCGATGCCGGTGAAGCCCGCGCCGACGACAAAGTCCAGCAGCAACCGGTGCTGTACGCCGGCCAGTTCATTGATGCCCAGCAGCCCGGCCAGCGCGCCCGAGATCACCATCGCCAGCATCACCTGGCCCTTGGGCCGGATGCCGCCGTAGTGGGCGGCGTCCGGTGAAAAGCCCACCGCGCGCAGCTCATAGCCTGCCCGGCTGCGCCACAGGAAGAGATACACCGCCGCGGCGGCCGCCACCGCCAGCACCACGCTCAGGTTCAGCGGGGTGCGCGGCCAGTCGATGCCCAGCGCGCCCAGCAGCTGGTGCATGCCGGGCATGTGGGCCGATGTGGGGAAGGGCGCGGTCTCCACCGTCATGCTGCCCGGCGCCTTCAGCACGTTCACCAGCAGATAGGCCAGCAGCGCCGATGCGATGAAGTTGAACATGATCGTGGTGATGACGATGTGGCTGCCGCGCCAGGCCTGCAGCGCGCCCGGCACCGCGGCCCAGGCGGCGCCGGCGGCCATGGCGGCCAGCACCATCAGTGGCAGCAGCAGGGCCGCGCCAAGATGCGGCCCCAGCCACAGCGCCACCAGCGCGCTGCCCAGCCCGCCCAGCATGGCCTGGCCCTCGCCGCCGATGTTGAACAGCCCGCCGTGGAAGGCCACCGCCACCGCCAGCCCGGTGAAGACGAAGGTGGTGGCGTAGTACAGCGTGTAGCTGATGCCGGCCTTGCTGCCGAAGGCGCCCTTGGCCAGCAGGGTGATCACCTGCAGCGGGTCCAAGCCCACCACGGCCACCACGATGGCGCACACCACCAGGGCCATCGCCAGGTTGACCAGCGGCAGCAGGGCCACGTCCATCCAGCGTGGAAGCTCCACCGGTTGGGTCATGCGCCGCCCTCGGTCCGCGTCACTTGCAATCCTCCGCCTGCCCCGGCAGCCGCAGCCCCGGCTCGGCCACCAGAAAGCCCGGCGGCAGCACCTCGGGCGAGGCCTCGTCCAGCTGGCGCAGCACGTCGGCGAAACCGAAGCGCGGTTGCCAGCGCAGCTCACGCTGGGCCAGCGCCGGGCTGTAGACGCGGTCGATGCTGGCGGGCAGGGCCCAGCCGCGGTCGGCAAAGGCCTGCGCCAGGGCCGGCGCGCGTTGGCGCAGCACGGCGGGGGCGTCGGCCTTCAGCGTGGCCAGGTCGTCGGGCTGGAAGGGTGTGGAGCCGGAGATCACGTAGACCCGGCTGCCCGGCCGCGCCGAGTCCAGCGCCAGCGCATGGGCCTCGGCCACGTCGCGCGCGTCCACGCCGCGGTGCAGGCGGGCGCAGGCCATCTGCGGCGCCGTCTCCGGGAAGCAGCGCGACATGCGCAGGATGGTCAGCCCGAAGGCGCCGGCCTCGGCATAGCGGGCCAGCAGCTGCTCGGCGGCCAGCTTGCTGCGGTGGTAGATGGTGCGCGGCTGCGGCGACAGGGTCTCGTCCACCCAGCCGGCCGCCTGCGGCGGCGTCGCCGCGTCGCCGTACAGCGCCGTGGTGCTGGTGTAAAGCAGCTGGCCCACACCAGCAGCGCAGGCGGCCTCGGCCAGGGTGCGGGTGGCGTCGACGTTGACGCGCTGGAACTCGGCATCGGGCACGCGGCCCACCTGCGGTGCGTGCAGCGCGGCGGTGTGCACCACGGCATCCACGCCGCGCAGCGCGCGGTGCAGCAGCTCGGCATCGCCCACGTCGCCCACCCAGTGGGCGGTGGACGACGGCGCGCGGTCCAGCCCCAGCACCTGGTGCCGCAGCGCCAGCCGCACCATCAGCGCGCGGCCGACGCGACCGGTGGCGCCGGTGACCAGGATCTTCATGCGGCGGCCCGCGCTTCCGCGCCCGCCATCAGCCGCCCCAGCGCCGCCTCGGTGCAATCGGCGATCGCCAGTTCACCGGCGATGCGGCCGCGGTCCATCACCAGCACCCGGTCGGCCAGTGCCAGGATCTCATCGAGCTCGCTGCTGACCACCAGCACCGCGCCGCCGGCGTCGCGCATGGCCCGCAGGCGGCCGTGGATGAACTCGATGGCGCCGATGTCCACGCCCCGGGTGGGCTGGCCCACCAGCAGCACCGTGGGCGGCACCTCGGGCGCCAGCGCCTCGCGCGCCAGCACCAGCTTCTGCTGGTTGCCGCCACTGAACTGGCTGGCCCGCAGCGCCGGGTTGCGCGGGCGCACGTCGTAGGCGTCCATCATCTGCGCGGTGGCGCTGCGCATCACCGCCCGCTTCATCCAGCCCCAGGCGCTGGCAAAGCGCGGGCTGCGCTGGTAGCCGAGTTCGGCCGTCTCCCAGGCGGCAAACGGCAGCACCATGCCGCAGCGGTGGCGGTCTTCGGGCACATGGGCCAGGCCCAGGCTGCGGGCGGTGGCCGGGTCGAGCCAGCGCGTGGGGGTGAACTGGCGGTTGCCCAGGGCCAGCGTGCCGGCCTGCGGCCGCGCCATGCCTGCGAGCATCTCGAGCAGCTCGCTCTGGCCATTGCCCGACACGCCGGCAATGCCGACGATCTCGCCAGCACGCAAGGTGAGCGACACACCGGCCAGCCGCGGCACGCCCAGCGCATCACGCCACTGCAGGTCTTGCGCCGTCAGCAGTGCGGGGCCTGGCGCTGCGGTCGTGGTGCCAGCCTCCCGGCCGATGTGCACCCGCCGGCCCACCATGGCCTCGGCCAGCTGGTCGAGGCTGCAGTCGGCGATCGGCCCGTCGAACACCACCGCGCCCTGGCGCATCACTGTCACCGCGTCGCACAGGGCCATGATCTCCTTGAGCTTGTGGGTGATCAGCAGCAGCGTGGTGCCAGCGTCGCGCAGGCGGCGCAGGGTGACGAACAGCGCTTGCGTCTCCTGCGGCGTCAGCACCGCGGTGGGCTCGTCCAGGATCAGGATCTTCGCGCCGCGGAACAGCGCCTTCAGGATCTCCAGCCGCTGGCGTTCACCCACCGGCAGGTCTTCCACCGGGCTGTCCAGCCGCACCAGCAGGCCGGTGTCGGCCATCAGCGCCTCCAGCTGGCCGCGCACCTGGGCGCGGGCCTGCCCCAAGCGCCAGTGCGGCTCGGCGCCGAGCATGATGTTGTCGAGTGCCGACAGCGGCTCCACCAGCATGAAGTGCTGGTGCACCATGCCGATGCCCAGCGCGATCGCCTGGGCCGAGCCGGTGATCTGCGCCGGCTGGCCGTGGATGCTGATCTGCCCGCTGTCGGCCTGGTAGAAGCCGTACAGGATGGACATCAGCGTGCTCTTGCCGGCACCGTTCTCGCCCACGATGCCGTGCGCCGTGCCGGCCGCCACGGTGAGCGTCACGTCGCGGTTGGCCTGCACCGCGCCGAAGCGCTTGTGGATGCCGTCCATGCGGACGGCCGGAGCGGTCATCCGGGGCCTGTCAGTACTTGCAGGCGTTGTCAGCCATGTAGTCGGCCACCTTGATCTTGCCGGCGATGATGTCGGCCTTGGCGGCATCGACCTTCTTCTTCATGTCGGCCGACACCAGCTTCTCGTTGTGCCTGTCCAGCGCGTAGTCCACGCCGCCTTCCTTCAGGCCGAGCACGCTGACGCCGGGGGTGGTCTTCTTGGACAGGTTGTAGACCGCCACATCCACCCGCTTGACCATGCTGGTCAGCATGGTGCCGGGGTGCAGGTGGTTCTGGTTGCTGTCCACGCCGATGGCCAGCTTGCCACCGTCCTTGGCGGCCTGGTAGATGCCCACGCCGGTGCCGCCGGCCGCGGCAAAGACCACGTCCACGCCCTTGGCGAACTGGGCCTTGGCGAGTTCACCGCCGCGGGTGGGGTCGTTCCAGGCGGCGGGGGTGGTGCCGGTCATGTTGGCGGTGACGTCGACCTTGGGGTTGGCGAACTTGGCGCCCTGCTCATAGCCGCACTGGAACTTGCGGATCAGCGGGATGTCCATGCCGCCGATGAAGCCCACCTTGCCTGTCTTGCTGGCCAGCGCGGCCATCATGCCCACCAGGAAGCTGCCTTCCTGCTCCTTGAACACCACCGATTCGACGTTGGGCAGCTTCACCACCGAGTCGATGATGGCGAACTGCAGCTTGGGGAAGTCCTTGGCCACCTTCTCGACGGTGCTGCCCTGCGCAAAACCCACGCCGATGATCGGGTTGGCGCCCTTGTCGGCCATGCGGCGCATCGCCTGCTCGCGCTGGGCCTCGTTGCTGATCTCGAAGTCGAGGTAGGGCTTGCCGGTTTCCTTCTTCCAGCGCTCGGCGCCGTTGAAGGCGGCCTCGTTGAAGCTCTTGTCGAACTTGCCGCCCATGTCGTAGATGACAGCCGGTTGCGCCAGCGCACCGGCGGCGACGAGACTACAGGCCAGCGCGGCCAGCACAGTGTGTTTCATGGGTTCGGTGCCCTGGGTTGGGGTGGATGGGTGGGCGGCAGGATAGCAAGACTCGCGCCGCTGGCAGCCCCGGGCTTGCCTGCACCCTGCCGCGCGCTGGTCGGCACCGCGCGGGGGCGTGGTGCAGGCCCGGTCCGGTAGCATGGCCCGATGCTGCCCGCCGCACCGCCGACCCTGCCCGCCGACCTGATGCACCGCGCCCGCCAGCTGCCCAAGGTGCTGCTGCATGAGCACCTGGACGGTGGCCTGCGTGTGGCCACCCTGCTCGACCTGCTGCGCCAGCGCGGCATCGCCAGCCCGGCGCCCGATGAAGACAGCCTGGCCGCCTGGTTCGACGCCCGCGCCCACGCTGGGTCACTGGAGGAGTACCTGCGCGGCTTTGGGCTGACCGTGGCGGCGATGGCCACGCCCGAGGCGCTGACGCGTGTGGCCTTCGAGGCTGCCGAAGACGCACGCGCCGAGGGCTGCGTGCTGGCCGAGTTCCGCATCGCGCCCTTGCTGTTCGAGGCCCATGGCGTGCCGGGCGACGTGGCCGTGGCCGCCATGCTGCGCGGCCTGTCGCAGAGCCCGCTGCCATGCGGGCCGGCGGGGCTGATCGTGTGCGCCATGCGCCACGAGAGCGACGCCCAGATCGCCCGTGCCGCCGACCTGGCCATCGCCTGCCACCAGCAGCCGCAGGCCGAGGGCGCAGCGCAGGTGGTGGGGTTCGACCTGGCCGGGCCCGAGGCCGGCTGGCCGGCCAGCCGCCATGCGGCGCTGCTGGCGCGGGTGCGCCAGGCCGGCCTGGGCATCACCCTGCACGCTGGCGAAGCCGACGCCGGCCACCAGGTGCTGGAAGCGGCGCGCCTTGGCGCCAGCCGCGTCGGCCACGGCGTGCGCCTGGCCGACCTGCTGGACGGCCCCGGCGCTGCCGACGCCCTGGCGGCGGTGCGCCGGCATGGCCTGCACCTGGAGATCTGCCCCACCAGCAATGTGCACACCGGCGCTGCCGCATCGTTGGCGCTGCACCCCATCCACACGCTGTGGCGGACGGGCGTCAGCCTGTCGTTCCACACCGACAACCGGCTGATGTCCCGCGTGGACCACAGCAGCGAGGCCGCCAGCCTGGTGCAGGCCGGTTTCGGCTGGGATGCACTGCTGCACATGGGGCTGGACGCGGCGGCGGCCTCGTTCCTGCCTGCGCCGCAGCGCGCCGCGGCCCAGGCCCGGCTGCTGGCCTGGGCGGCCTCCGAAGGCCTGGAGGCCGTGCAGCGGCCCTGACCATGCCGCTGCGCGCCCAGGCCGCCCATCCAATCCCCCCCCTGTCCATTTGCCCGCCTGCACCCCATGACCGTCAACTCTCTGCCGATGCGCCGCCTGTGGCCTGCCGTTGCCCTGGCCACGCTGGCCGCCTGCGGCACCCCGCCGCCGGCCCCGTCAGCCACCCCGCCCACCGCCGTGCCACCCGCTGCCGCCCAGGTGCCGGTGCGGGTGATCGCGTTCAATGACTTCCACGGCCACCTGGAGTCGGGCAGCCTCAGCATCACCCTGCCCGACCCGTCCCAGCCTGCCGCACCGCAGCGGGCCGCCGCTGGCGGCGCGGCGGCCCTGGCCGGCCTGGTGCAGGCGCTGCGCCAGGGCGTGCCCCACAGCGTGCTGGCCAGCACCGGCGACATGATCGGCGCCACGCCGCTGGTGTCGGCGCTGTTCCGCCACGAGAGCACGGTGGAGGTGCTCAACCAGATGGGCGTGGACGTGGCGGTGGCCGGCAACCATGAGTTCGACGCTGGCACCACCGAGCTGCTGCGCGTGCTGGGCGGTGGTTGCGCGCCGAATGTGCCCGATGCGCCCACGGTGTCGTGCGCCGTCAACCCCCGCTATCTCGGCGCCCGCTTCCCAGTGCTGGCCGCCAACGTGCTGGCCGGCGGCAAGCCCCTGCTGCCGCCCACCTGGGTGGTGGCGGTGGGTGGTGTGCGGGTGGGCTTCATCGGTGCGGTCACCCGCAGCACGCCGTCCATCGTGGTGCCCTCCGGCGTGGCCGGTCTGCGCTTCGGCGATGAGGCCGACGCCATCAACCAGGCCGCCGCCGCGCTGGACGCCCAGGGCGTGAAGGCCCTGGTGGCGCTGGTGCATGAAGGCGGCGAGACCGGCGCTGCCGGCCAGCCCGCAGACTGGAACGACCCCACCTGCCCTGGCTGGCGCGGCGACATGCGGCGCATGGCCGAACGCATCACCCAGCGTGTCGACCTGATCCTGACCGCCCACACCCACCAGGGCTACAACTGCCTGATCGATGGCCGGCCGGTACTGCAGGCACTGAGCTTCGGCCGCGCGGTGTCGGTGGCCGACCTGGTGATCGACGCCCGCACCGGCGAGGTGGACCGCGCCGCCACGCGCAGCCGCAACCTGCCGGTGTTCAATGACCGCACCGACGCCGCCCTGCGCCAGCGCCTGCTGGCGGCCGAGCCGGCACCCTGGGCGGAGGCGCAGCGCCAGGCGCGGCCGGTGGCCGCCGTGCAGCAGACCGTGGCGGCCTATGCCGAGGCCGCCGCGCCAAGGGTGCAGCGGCCGGTGGGCCGCATCGCCGGCAGCTTCGACCGCCGGGGCCGCACCGACAGCGCCGCCGGCCGCCTGGTGGCCGACGCCCAGCTGGCTGCCACCCGCGCGACCGAGAACGGAGGCGCCCAACTGGCGCTGATGAATCCCGGTGGCCTGCGCGCCGACCTGGCCTGCAACGGCACGCCGCCTTGCACGGTCACCTTTGGCGACGCCTTCGGCATGCAGCCCTTCGGCAACAGCCTCGTGGTGATGACGCTGAGCGGCGTGGAGCTCAAGGCGTTGCTGGAGCAGCAGCAGCCTCCCGGCCGGGCCAGCCCGTCGTTCCTGTCGCCATCGGCCGGTTTGGCCTACCGCTGGCTGGCCAGCGCACCGCCCGGCCAGCGGGTGCAGGACCTCACGCTCAATGGCCAGCCGGTGGGCCCCAAGCAGGCGCTGCGGGTCACGGTCAACAGCTTCATGGCCGATGGTGGAGACGGCTACCTGCAGTTGCGCGCCGGCCGTGCGCGCCTGGGCGGCATGCAGGACGTGGACGCCCTGGTGGCCCATCTGCAGACCGCGCGCACGCCAGAGGCTGTGCCGCGCATCACCTGGGTGGATTGAGTCGGGCGCCGCGTCGTCGGCAGGCTGCCCCTGCCTGGCGGTCAATGCGCAGCGCCAGCACCACCGTCGCGTTGGTTTTGATCTCCACGCCGACAACCGACTGATCTTCCGCGTCGACCGCGCCACCGAGGCTGTCCGCCTGGGATGTCCGCGTCCGCGCCGAGTCGATGCCCGGCTCGTACAACATCTCGAGCGCTTGGCGTTGAGGGTTTCAAAACATAAAAAATAGCGTTAAACGGATAAACAAAGTCAATCTGTCACAAAGTGATTGAACAATCCGATGTGCGATGGTGTGTGCCGCAGACTGCGGCATGGGCAAACCACTTGCCCGGCGCAGAGCCACGACACCAGACAGACAACCCGACCGAGCAGACGCCCGCATGACATACCCACACTTGACAAGTTTTGCCCGCAGCGCGTTGGGCGCTGCGGTGGCCATCGTGGTGGCAGCGCCCGCGCTGGCGCAGAACACCACCGCCGCGATTGGCGGCCGGGTGGTCGACGGCGGTGGCAAAGCCGTGGCCGGCGCCGCGGTCAGCATCCTGCACACGCCGTCAGGCTCGGTCAGCACCTCTACCACCGACAGTGATGGCCGATACGCGGCCCGTGGTCTGCGCGCTGGTGGCCCCTACACCATCACCATCCGCCAGGGCGGGCAGACCGAGACGCGCGATGGCATCAGTCTGGCCCTGGCCGAGACGCTGAACTTCGACGCCACCATCGGCACCGCCACCGTGGTGGTCACCGGCCAGGCGCTGAGCCAGACCTTCAATCGCAGCAACATGGGTGCCGGCACCCAGCTGGGCAATGCCCAGATCAACGCGCTGCCGTCGATCCAGCGCAATCTGCAGGATTACGCCCGCACAGACGCCCGCGTGGCCCAGACCGACAAGGACCGCGGCGAGATCTCGGCCCTGGGCCAGAACGCCCGCTTCAACTCCATCACCATCGATGGCAGCAGCATCAACGACCCCTTCGGCCTGGAAAGTAACAACCTGCCCACGTTGAAGCAGCCGATCTCGATGGACGCCATCCAGTCGGTGCAGATCAACGTCAGCAACTTCGACGCGACGCAGAAGGGCTACACCGGCGCCAACATCAACGCCGTGACCAAGAGCGGCGGCAATGAATTCAGCGGCAGCCTGTACTACGTCTTCCGCGACGAAGACTTGGCGGGCAAGCGTTACAACCGCACTACCGACACCTACAGCGACCCGGCCGCCTTCAGGGACACCACCAAGGGCTTCACTCTGGGCGGGCCGATCATCAAGGACAAGCTGTTCTTCTTCGGCGGTTACGAGGAATACAGCAGCTCACGCTCGACGCCGTCGTTCGGCCCGGTGGGTAGCACGCTGACCAACGTGGGCATCACGCCCGAGCAGATCGCCGCGGCCCAGGCCGCCGCCCAGGGCTACGGCTTCGACGCCGGCAACGCCACCACGCCCGCCGGCGCCGAGCTGAAGGTCAAAGACACCCTGCTTAAGCTGGACTGGAACATTAGCGACCGCCACCGCGCCAGCGTGCGCTACAGCAAGACCGAGCAGACCGAGCCTATCTTTGCCGGCTTCAGCCCCACCACGCTGTCGCTGAACACCTACTGGTACACCGAGACCAAGGTCAACGATTCGCTGGTGGGCCAGTGGTTTGCCGACTGGACCGACAACTTCTCGACCGAGTTCAAGATCTCCAAGCGCGGCTACCAGAGCGAGCCCAAGGCGATCGCCGACCTGCCGCAGATCGCGCTGGAGTTCACCGGCCCGGCGCCTGCAGGCACCACCGGCCGCACCCGCACTCTGCGCTTCGGCATGGAACAGTTCCGCCACTTCAACCGCATCGACACCAGCACCATCGACTCCTACCTGGGCGCCACCTGGAACCTGGGCGACCATGAGCTGAAGTTCGGTGGCGACTACCAGTCCAACGACATCTTCAACGCCTTCGTCAACAACAGCAAGGGCGTGTACTCCTTTAGTGGTGTCGACCCGGTGGCGCTGTTCATCGCTGGCGCGCCCAGCACCTATACGCTGCGCGTGCCGATCAACGGCACCAGGATCGAGGAGGGCGCGGCCGACTGGACGCTGAACAACCTGGGCCTGTTCCTGCAGGATACCTGGAAGGTCAACCGCCAGCTCACGCTGATGGCCGGCCTGCGGGTGGACCAGACCATGACCAGAGACAAGCCGTTTGCCAACCCGGACTTCAAAGCAGCCTTCGGCCTGGACAACACCGCCACGATGGACGGCCGCACCCTGCTGCAGCCGCGGGTGGGCTTCAACCTCAACCTCACGCCCAAGGACGGCCGCCGCCTGCAACTGCGTGGCGGCGCCGGCCTGTTCCAGGGTGGCGCGGCCAGCGTGTGGCTGACCAACCCGTACCAGAACACCGGCATGTTCAATGCTTCGTTCACCTGCGGTGCCGGCACCACGCCCTGCCCGACGGGTCTGGCGTTCACGCCCGACACCGCCAACCAGCCGCTGATCACCGGCACCGTGCCGGCGGCCGCGGTCGATGTCATCGCATCCAACCTGCGCCAGCCCTCGATCTGGAAGTTCAACCTGGCGGTCGACCATGAACTGCCCTGGTTGGGCATGGTGGCCAGTGCCGAATGGGTGCACACCGATGTCAAGTCGAGCCTGCACTACACCCACCTGAACCTGGGCGCGCCCACCGCCACCGGCCCCGATGGCCGGCCGCTGTTCTACAACGCCATCGGACGCACCGCCGCAGGCTGGACCGGCGCCGACGCCCCAGTGTCCGCGGTGCGCAACCGCGCCAACCGCAACACCGCCTTCAGCGATGTGCTGCTCGCCGAGAACACCACGGGCGGGCGCGGTGATGCACTCACGCTGTCGCTGTCGGGCGCGGTGGCGCACAGCCTGAACTGGAACCTGGCCTACACCTACACCGACGCCACCGAGGTCAATGCCCTCACCTCGTCGACCGCCATCTCCAACTGGAACGGCCGCGCCACGTTCGATCCCAATGAAGAGACGGCCGGCCGCTCGGCCTACCTGATCCGCGACCGGGTGACCAGCGGCGTCACCTGGGGCAAGGCCTTCGTCGGCAGCTACAAGACATCGTTCGGCCTGTTCTATGAAGGCCGGCGCGGCCGCCCCTTCAGCTGGACCTACCGCAACGACCTGAACGGCGACGGCATCTCGGGCAACGACCTGATGTACATCCCCAGCGCCCCGGGCTCGGGCGAGGTGGAGTTCTTCGGCGCCACGGCGGCCGACAAGCAGGCCAATGAAGACCGCTTCTGGGGCATCGTCAACGGCAACAGCGAGCTGTCGTCAGCCAAGGGCCGGGTGGTGGGCCGCAACAGCGGCTATGCGCCCTGGGTGAACAGCTTCGACCTGCGCATCAGCCAGGAACTGCCGGGCCTGTTCGGCAAGCACAAGGGCGTGATCTCGCTGGACGTCCTGAACTTCGGGAACCTGATCAACAAGCGCTGGGGCCGCATCGACGAGGTGGGCTTCAACGGCGGCAACGTCGGTGGGGTGCTCAGCCGCGGCGGCAACGCCCGGAGCTTTGTCAACTACGCCGGCATCAACGCCGCTGGCAAGTACATCTACAACACCCAGAACGAGGTGGAAGACCTGACCACCAAGCAGACCAAGGGCGAAAGCCAGTGGGCGGCGCAGGTCACCCTGCGCTACGAGTTCTGACCGCCTACTGGCGGCATGCACCAGGGCGCTTCGGCGCCCTTTTTTCAGGCCGCGCGGTCGACGCGCAGCGCCAGCACCACCGAGGTGGTGGTCTTCTGCACGCCGTCCACCTGGCCGATGGCGTCGAGCAGCCCATCCAGGCGCTGGGTGCTGTCGGCCTGCAGCACGGCGATGTAGTCGAACTCGCCGCTCACGCTGCTCAACTGCACCAGTTCCGGCAGCTTCTGCAGCGCCGCCAACACCGCCGGCCCGCTGCGCGGCTGCACGGTGATGCCCACGTGCGCGCGCACCGGCGGGCGCTGCGCATCGCGGCCCAACCGCACGGTGTAGCCCAGGATCACGCCCTCACGTTCCAGCCGGGCCAGGCGGGCCACCACGGTGGTGCGCGCCACGCCCAGTTTGCGCGCCAGGTTGGCGGTGCTCTCGCGGGCGTGCACCTGCAGCAGGCTGATCAGCTGGCGGTCGAGGTCGTCGGCGTTCATGGGTTGATTCTGCCGTTTCGGCGATTTGAGGTGACAGATCGGCGAACTTAATGGATTGATTGACGAAGCCATGCTTTTTTTCGTCATCAGCCCTGGGCAGAGTGCTGGTGTCCCCACACCCGCCTCGGAGCCCCCCATGCGCATCGCCCTGCTCGGCGCCGGCCACATCGGCCAGACCATTGCCCGCCTGCTGAGCGCCACCGGCGATGACCAGGTCACCCTGATCGACAAGAATCCGCAGGCTCTGGCGCGTGTGGCCGGCCCGGGCATCACGCCGCACCAGGTCGACACCGAAGACCAGCCTGCGCTGCTGGCCGCGCTGCGCGGCCACGACGCCGTGGTCAACGCGCTGCCCTACCACCTGGCCGTGGCCACCGCCACGCTGGCGCGTGAGGCCGGCTGCCACTACTTCGACCTGACCGAGGACGTGGCCGCCACCCGCGCCATCCAGCAGCTGGCCGACGGCGCCCGCACCGCCTTCATGCCGCAGTGCGGCCTGGCGCCGGGCTTCATCGGCATCGTCGCCCACCACCTGGCCCAGGGTTTCGACACCCTGCACGACGTGAAGATGCGGGTCGGCGCGCTGCCGGCCTTCCCCACCAATGCGCTGAAGTACAACCTGACCTGGAGCGTGGACGGCCTGATCAACGAGTACTGCCACCCCTGCGAGGCCATCCGCGACGGCCAGACGCTGGAGGTGCTGCCGCTCGAAGGCCTGGAGCACTTCAGCCTGGACGGCACCGAGTACGAGGCCTTCAACACCAGCGGCGGCCTGGGCACGCTGTGCTCCACGCTGGCCGGCCGCGTGCGCACGCTGGACTACAAGAGCGTGCGCTACCCCGGCCACCAGGCGCTGATGAAGCTGCTGCTGGAAGACCTGCAGCTCAAGGACGACCAGGCCACGCTGAAGGACATCCTGCGCAAGAGCGTGCCCGGCACCATGCAGGACGTGGTGCTGGTGTTCGTCACCGTCAGCGGGCTGCGTGGCGGCCAGCTGATGCAGGAGGTGTTTGCCCGCAAGATCTTCGCCGACCGGTCGGAAGGGAACCCGCTGTCGGCGATCCAGATCACCACCGCCGCCGGCATCTGCGCCGCGGTGGACCTGTTCCGCGCCGGCAAGTTGCCGCAGCACGGCTTCATCCGCCAGGAGCAGGTGGCATTGCCCGACTTCCTGGCGAACCGGTTCGGTGCGTCCTACCAGCAGAGCCGGCAAGTGGAAAGCATTGGTTGAGGGATGATTCCAGCATGAGCACCGCACACACCCTTCTCACCACGCTCGGCGTGCCCGAGGCCGCTTTCACCGGTGGCACGCTGCGCGCCTGCTCGCCGATCGACGGCAGCACCACCGGCCAGGTGCACGCCGCCACGCCGGCCGATGTGAGCGCGGCGGTCGTCCGTGCACACACCGCCTACCTGGCCTGGCGCACCGTGCCCGCGCCGCGCCGCGGCGAACTGGTGCGCCTGTTCGGTGAACAGCTGCGGGCTCACAAGGCCACGCTGGCTGCGCTGGTCACGCTGGAGGCCGGCAAGGTCACCAGCGAAGGTGCCGGCGAGGTGCAGGAGATGATCGACATCTGCGACTTCGCGGTGGGTCTGAGCCGCCAGCTGCACGGCCTGACCATCGCCAGCGAGCGCGACGGCCACCGCATGATGGAGCAGTGGCACCCGCTGGGCGTGGTGGGCGTGATCAGCGCCTTCAACTTCCCCGTTGCGGTGTGGTCCTGGAACGCGGCGCTGGCGCTGGTGTGCGGCAACCCCGTGGTGTGGAAGCCCAGCGAGAAGACGCCGCTGACCGCGCTGGCCACGCAGGCGCTGTTCGACGCCGCACTGGCGCAGTACCGCGCCGCCGGCGCCACGGCGCCCGACCATCTCAGCCAGGTGCTCAACGGCCTGGCGCCGGTGGGCGAGGCGCTGGTCGACGATGCGCGCGTGGCGCTGGTGTCGGCCACCGGGTCCACCCGCATGGGCCGGGCGGTGGGCCCGCGGGTGGCGGCGCGCTTCGGCCGCAGCCTGCTGGAGCTGGGCGGCAACAACGCCATCATCGTGGCGCCCTCGGCCGATCTCGACCTGGCGGTGCGCGGCATCCTGTTCGGCGCCTACGGCACCGCGGGCCAACGCTGCACCACCACGCGGCGGGTGATCGCCCATGCCAGCATCCATGACGAACTGGCCGCCCGCCTGGAGCGTGCCCGCGCCAGCCTGCAGGTGGGCGACCCACGCACGCCCGGCGTGCTGGTCGGCCCGCTGGTGGACGCAGCGGCCTTCAATGCGATGCAGGCGGCGCTGGAGCAGGCGCGCGACCAGGGCGGCGCGGTGGCCGGCGGTGCGCGGGTGCCGGTGGGCGGCCATGCCGACGCCTGGTACGCCGCGCCGGCGCTGGTGCGCATGCCGGCGCAGACGGTGGTGGTGCAGCACGAGACCTTCGCGCCCATCCTCTACCTGCTGCGCTACGACAGCTTCGACGAGGCCGTCGCGCTGCAGAACGGCGTGCCGCAGGGCCTGTCGTCGGCCATCTTCACCAACGACCTGCGCGAGGCCGAGGCCTTCCTGGCCGCCGCGGGCAGCGATTGCGGCATCGCCAACGTCAACATCGGCACCAGTGGTGCCGAGATCGGCGGGGCCTTCGGCGGCGAGAAGGAAACCGGCGGCGGCCGCGAGAGCGGCAGCGACGCCTGGAAGAACTACATGCGCCGCGCCACCAACACGGTGAACTACTCGCGGGCGCTGCCGCTGGCCCAGGGCGTCAGGTTCGACATCTGACGCCTGGGCTGGGGCATCAGGGGCCGATGCCCCACTGCGCCAGCAGAAAGGCGTAGGCCTCGGCCCGCTCGTTCAGCGCATCGAAGCGGCCCGAGCTGCCCCCGTGGCCCACCTCCAGGTTCACCTTCAGCAGCAGCGGGTTGGCATCGGTCTTCAGCGCTCGCAGCTTCGCCACGTACTTGGCCGGCTCCCAGTAGGGCACCTGGCTGTCGTTCAGGCCGGTGCGCACCAGCATCGCCGGGTAGGCGCCGGGCTTCAGGTTGTCGTAGGGGCTGTACGCGCGGATCCAGCGGTACTGTTCCAGCACCTTGGGGTTGCCCCATTCCTGGAACTCGCTGGTCGTCAGCGGGATGGTCTCGTCCAGCATGGTGTTGACCACGTCGACAAACGGCACCTCCGACACCACGGCGCGGAACAGCTCGGGCCGCTGGTTCACCACCGCGCCCATCAGCAGGCCGCCGGCGCTGCCGCCCAGGATGGCCAGTTGCGACGGGCTGGTGTAGCCCTGCGCCACCAGCGCCTCGGCACTGGCGATGAAGTCGCTGAAGGTGTTCTGCTTGCTGGCCATCTTGCCGGCCAGGTACCAGCTGCGGCCCAGCTCACCGCCGCCGCGGATGTGGGCGATGGCGAACACCACGCCGCGGTCCAGCAGCGACAGCCGGGCGCTGCCGAAGTTGGGGTCGGTCGGCGCGCCGTAGCTGCCGTAGCCGTACAGCAGCAGCGGCTGCGGGCCGGCGCGGCGCAGGTCGCGCCGGTAGACCAGCGAGATCGGCACCGCCGTGCCGTCGGGCGCGCGGGCGCTGATGCGCTGGCTGGCATAGCGTGCGGGGTCGTAGCCGCCCAGCACCGGCTGGCGCTTGCGCAGCACCCGTTCGCGGGTGTCGAGCTGGTAGTCGTACACCGTGGCCGGTGTCACCATCGATTCATAGGCGAAGCGGAAGCTGGTGGTGTCGAACTCGGCGTTCTGCCGCGCCTCCACGCTGAAGGCCGGCTCGTCGAACTGCACCAGGTGTTCGGCTGCCGTGCCCTTTGCCCCGCCCGGGCGCAGGTCGCGCACCCGCAGCGCGTGCAGGCCATTGCGCCGCTCGGTGACCACCAGGTGGTGGCGGAACACATCCACCCGCTCCAGCATCAGGCCCGGCGCGGCGGCGATCAGCTCGGTGGGCGTGCCGCGCTGCGGCGCGCGGGCGTCCACTGTCACCAGGCGGAAGTCGGGCCCGGTGTCGTTGATGCGCAGGTAGAAAAGGCCGGCGCGGTGGTCCAGGTCGTACACCACACCGGGGCGGCGCGGCAGCACGGTGCGCCAGGCGCCGGTGGGCTGGCGGGCGTCCAGCACCCGGCTGTCGGCTTCGTCCTTGCTGCCGGTCTCCAGCACCAGCCAGCGGCCGTCGCGGGTGCTGCGCACCTGGATGTCGAAGCGGGCATCGGGCTCGGTGTGCACCAGCACCGGCGCGGCCTTGCCGCCCGGCACCGCCCGCCACAGCTGGTGGCTGCGCTTGGCGGCGTCCATGGTGACGTAGATCAGCGTGCGGCCGTCGGCTGCCCAGGCGGCGCTGCTGACCTCGGGCATGCGCCAGTCCAGGTCGCGGCCGCTGGCGATGTCGCGCACCTGCAGCACGTAGTCGCGGCCGCCGGTCTCGTCGGTGGCAAAGGCCACGCGCAGTCCGTCGGGGCTGACTTCCTGCAGCGGCAGCGACAGGTACTTCTTGCCCTCGGCCATGCGGTTCAGGTCGAACAGCACCTGCTCGGGTGCAGCGGGGTCGAAGCGGCGGTCGGGCCCCACCGCCGCGCGGCGGATGTGGATCGGATAGGCCGCGCCTTTCACGGTGCGGGTGGAGTACCACCAGCGGCCCTGGCGCCAGGGCACGGCCTCGTCGTCCTGCTGGATGCGGGCCAGCATCTCGTCGTACAGCGCCTTCTGCAGGCCGCGGTGCGGCGCCAGCCAGGCGTCGGCATGGGCGTTCTCGGCGCGCAGGTGCGGCAGCAGGCGCGGGTCGTCGCGCTGGCGCATCCAGAAATAGTCGTCGGTGCGGGTGTCGCCGTGCACCGTCACGTCCTGTGGTGTCTTGGGCGCCACCGGGCCGGCCGGCTGCGCAATCGCCAGGGTGGCCAGACAGGCCAGCAGCAGTCCGGCCAGGGCGCTGCGGGTGTGCCGCAGCGTGGTCAGGGATCGATCCTTCATGGGGTCTCCGTCGGGTGCAGGCGCCGCGCGGGATGGTGGCAGCGCTGTCGGCCCGCATTGTGGCGGCGGCTGCGCTGCGGCCATGGGGCATCATGCGGGCGCTGCCCGTCACCCTGCACCCTGCATGAGCGTCTTTCTCTTCAAGCGCCTGTTCACCTTCCTGGCCACGCTGGTGGTGGCCTCGGTGTTGGTGTTCGCCGTGCTGGAGCTGCTGCCCGGCAACGTGGCCCAGGTGATGCTGGGCGAGACGGCCACGCCCGAGGCAGTCGCCGCGCTGGAGAAGAAGCTGGGCCTGGACAAGCCGCCGCTGCAGCGCTATGCCCATTGGGTGACCGGCCTGCTGCAGGGCCGCACCGCCAACAGCTTCTCGTACGACACGCCCACCGCCGAGTTGATCGCCGAGCGCCTGCAGGTGACGCTGCCGCTGGGCGTGCTGGCGATGGTGCTGACCACGGTGCTGGCGCTGGCGCTGGGCATCTATGCCGCCGCCCGGCACAACCGCCTGGGTGATGTCAGCGTGATGGCCGCCAGCCAGCTGGGCATCGCCATCCCCAGCTTCTGGTTCGCGATCCTGCTGATCCTGCTGTTCGCGGTGAAGCTGCAGTGGGTCAGCGCCGGCGGCTTCCCCGGCTGGACCGAGGACGACGGCGGCGGTGTGGTCGATGGGTTGAAGGCGCTGATCCTGCCGGCCATCGCGCTGGCGCTGGTGCAGGCGGCGATCCTGGCGCGGGTCACCCGGTCGGCGGTGCTGGAGGTGATGCGCGAGGACTATGTGCGCACCGCCCGCGCCAAGGGCCTGTCGCGCCGGCAGACGCTGCGGCGCCATGTGCTGCGCAACGCCATGATCCCGGTGCTCACCATCATGGGTCTGCAGTTCGCCAACCTGATCACCGGCACCATCGTGGTCGAGAACGTGTTCGTGCTGCCCGGCATCGGCCGGCTGGTGTTCCAGGCCATCGCCAACCGCGACCTGGTGGTGGTGCGGGATGTGGTGATGGGCCTGGTGGCGGTGGTGGTGGTGGTGAACTTCCTGGTCGACGTGCTGTATGCGGTGGTCGATCCCCGTCTGAAAGCGAGTGACGCTTGAGCGCCGCCGTCACCACCTCCGCACCGCGCGGCTTGCCAGGGTTTGGCGCGCGCGCACTGCGGCACCCCAGCTTCCTGATCGGCGCGGTGCTGTCGGGCCTGTTGGCGCTGGCCGCGCTGGTCAGCCTGTTCTGGGCACCCTATCCGCCGGCCGAGATCGACATCCCCAACAAGCTGCAGGCGCCCACGGCGGCCCACTGGCTGGGCACCGACAGCCTGGGCCGCGACATCGCCAGCCAACTGCTGGTGGGCGCGCAGAACGCCATCGTGGTGGGGCTGATCGCCGTGGGCATCGGCCTGCTGGTGGGCGTGGCGCTCGGCTGCCTGGCGGCGGCCCGCCGCGGCTGGGTGGATGAACTGGTGATGCGCGCCGCCGACTTCACCTTCGCCTTCCCGGCGCTGCTGTCGGCCATCATGCTGGGTGCCATCTACGGCCCCGGGCTGCTCACCGGCATCCTGGCCATCGGCATCTTCAACATCCCGGTGTTCGCCCGCATCAGCCGCGGTGCGGCCCAGGCAGTGTGGGCGCGTGAGTACGTGCTCGCATCGCGCGCAGCCGGCTTCGGCCCGTGGCGCATCACGCTCGACCACGTGCTGCCCAACATCGCCAGCGTGCTGATCGTGCAGGCCACCATCTCGTTTGCCACCGCGATCCTGGCCGAGGCCGCGCTCAGCTACCTGGGCCTGGGCACGCAGCCGCCACAGCCCAGCTGGGGCCGCATGCTCAATGAAGCGCAGACGATGCTGTTCCAGGCGCCGATGCTGGCCGTCTACCCCGGCGTGGCCATCGCGCTCAGCGTGCTGGGGCTCAACCTGATGGGCGACGGCCTGCGCGACCTGCTCGACCCCAAGCTGGCCCGCCGGCGCTGACCGGCCGCCCGGCGTACAATCGCGGGTTGCCTGGGCTTGGCGCGCGCGGGCATCGCCTTCGAGCGGCTGCTTTTCGACACCGTTCCCAGGACCGCCGTCCGCACGGCCTGCCCCCGACTGATCGCACCCCTGGCGCCCCCGGCACCACACAGTGTCGCCGGCCCCGGGCCTGCCGCCGACCCCTGCCTGCCACCCCCCACAGTGGCAGTGCCACCGTACCAAGTTTCCGGAGACCCCCGCCCCATGGCCAAGGAAGAACTGATCGAGATGCAGGGCAAGGTGACCGAGGTCCTGCCCGACTCGCGTTACCGCGTCACGCTGGACAACGGCCACGTGTTGATCGCCTACACGTCCGGCAAGATGCGCAAGCACCACATCCGCATCCTGGCCGGTGATGCCGTGTCGCTGGAGCTGTCGGCCTACGACCTGACCAAGGGCCGCATCACCTTCCGCCACATCGAGCGACGCGGCCCCGGGCCCGACCAGCAGCGCAGCGCGCGCTGATCAGCGCGAGCGCCACGCCAGCGCCACGCTGGCCGTGGCGCCAGACGCCTTGTGCGTGAGCGGGCTGGCGGCCGCGTCGCCTTGCAGCTGCGACAGCGCCAGGCCCCCCACCAGTGTCCAGCGGCTGCCCAACGGCACCTGCAACACCGTGGCCGCATGCAGCTCCAGCAGGCCCGCGCCCGCCGCATAGGCCGCGCGGCCAGTGCGCTGCGCCACATCGGGCGCAATGCCGAAATAGGTCTGCATGTGCCGCTGGTCGGCCCAGGTGGCGCCCACGCCCACCGACGCCTTGGCGGCCGGCCACGGCGTCCAGCCATAGCCCAGTCCCCAGCCGACCTGGCCACCGCCGTCGCGTCCCAGCAGATCGGCCGAGTAAGCCAGGCTGCTGCTGAAACCCCCGCCCAGGTTCAAGCCGGCATTCAGGCGGCCGCGCAGCGTGCTGCGGATCTCCGGCAATCCGGTCAGCGCGGGGTCGTCGCCGGGTTGGCGGCCGTTGTCGAAGCGCAGACCCAGGTTCAGCTTCCAGCGGTCGTTGTCGATCAGGTCGGCGCTGGCGCCTGAATGCTTTTCGGTGGCGGGTGAACCCAACAGGCCAGACGAGCGCGCCCCGCTGAGTCGGAACCGCCCGTAGCGCACCGACCACAAGGGCCGCAGCTTCAGTTCACGCCCCGCGCCGCCGGCATAGGTGGGCGCATCGATCACCGCCAGCCCCAGGGCATAGGTCAGGCCGTCGCCGGCCACCGGCTCGGCGGCCGCGTGTGGCGTGGTCTGGGCCACCACGGCCAGCGGCAGCAGCAGGCCACTGGCCAGCCAGGCGGCAACCCAGGCGAGAGTCGGGCGGGTGATCAGGGGCATCCAGTCTCCAAGGCACGGCCACAGTGCCTGCCTTGCGCAGTGTGTGGGCCGTGGCTGAAGGGCGTCTTAAGCCGCCAGCCAATGCCCCACAATCCGCGCCATGCCCGCCAACGTCGAAATCAAGGCCCGCATCACCAGCGTGGATGCGCTGCTGCCCGTGGCCCAGGCGCTGAGCGACGACAAGCACCTGCAGCGCATCCACCAGGACGACACCTTCTTTGCCGTGCCGCATGGCCGGCTGAAGCTGCGGGTGTTCAGCAACGGCGCGGGTGAGCTGATCCATTACCACCGGCCCGATGCCGCCGGCCCGAAGCTGTCGGACTATGTGCTGGTGCCGGTGGCCGACCCGGACAGCCTGCGCGAGGCGCTGGCCCGGGCGTGCGGCCTGATCGGCCGGGTGCGCAAGCACCGCATCCTGGCGCTGGTCGGCCCCACCCGCATCCACCTCGACCAGGTCGAAGGCCTGGGCGACTTCCTGGAGCTGGAGGTCACCCTGCAAGGCGGCCAGACCGAGGCCGAAGGCACCGCCATCGCCCACGACCTGATGGCCCGCCTGGGCGTGCAGCCGCAGCAACTGCTGGAAGGCGCCTACCTCGACCTGCTGCGTCTGCAGGGCGACGCGGGCCGATGACGCCCGGCGGGCCGCCGCTGCTGGCGGTTGACAACCTGCGGGTGACGCTGAACACCCCCCGCGGCCCGGCCGATGCGCTGCGCGGCATCTCCTTCGCGCTGCAGCGCGGCCAGACCCTGGGCCTGATCGGTGAATCGGGCTGTGGCAAGAGCATCACCGCGCTGGCGCTGATGGGCCTGTTGCCCGAATCGGCCCAAGCCAGCGGCAGCCTGCAGCTGGACGGGCGCGAGCTGCTGGGCCTGCCCGAGGACGACTGGTGCCGCCTGCGCGGCAACCGCCTGGCCATGGTCTTCCAGGAGCCGATGACCGCGCTGAACCCGCTGCACCGCATCGGGCACCAGATCGCCGAGCCGCTGCGCCTGCACAAGGGGCTGAGTGCCAGCGCCGCCCGCGCCGAGGCGCTGCGCCTGCTGGAACGGGTGCAGCTGCCGCAGGCCGCGCAGCGGCTGGAGGCCTACCCGCACCAGCTGTCGGGTGGCCAGCGCCAGCGGGTGGTGATCGCCATCGCGCTGGCCTGCGGGCCCGACGTGTTGATCGCCGACGAGCCCACCACCGCGCTGGACGTCACCATCCAGCGCGAGGTGCTCGACCTGATCGCGCAGTTGGTGGCCGAGGACGGCATGGCCCTGCTGCTGATCAGCCACGACCTGGGCGTGATGGCCGAGAACGTCGACCGCCTGCTGGTGATGTACGGCGGCACGGTGGTCGAGTCCGGCCCGACGGACGACGTGTTCCACCACCGCGCCCACCCCTACACCCGCGGCCTGTTCGCCGCGCGGCCGCAGCTGGGCCTGCGCGCGGCCGCGCAGGCCGCTGGCGGTGCCGGCCAGGCCTCCGGTGGGGCGGGCCGCCGCCACCGGCTGACCACCATCCCCGGCCGCGTGCCTGAGCTGATCGACCTGCCCGCCGGCTGCGGCTTTGCCGACCGCTGCAGTCTGGCCCAGGATGCCTGCCGCGCCGCGCCGCCGCCGCCAGTGCAGGTCACCCCTGACCATCTGGCGCGCTGCCTGCGGCTGGATGCGGCACGGGATCTCGCATGACCGAATTGCTGAAGGTCGAGGGCCTGGTCAAGCACTACACCCTGCCGCGGCAGCGCCTGCTGGCGGCCGCGCCGGTGGTGCAGGCCCTGCAGGGCGTCAGCTTCAGCCTGAACGCCGGCCACAGCCTGGGCGTGGTGGGTGAGTCCGGCTCGGGCAAGAGCACGCTGGCGCGGCTGGTGATGGCGCTGGAAGCGCCCTCGGTCGGCACCGTGCGGCTGGACGGCCAGGACCTGCATGCGCTGACACCGGCCGCGCTGCGCCGCGCCCGCGCCGGCTTCCAGATGGTGTTCCAGGACCCGTTCGGGTCGCTCGACCCGCGCCAGACCGTGGGCCGCATCGTCGCCGAGCCGCTGGCCGCCCAAGGCGGCGCCAGCACGGCCGACATGCAGCAGCGCGCGGCGCAGATGCTCGACGCCGTGGGCCTGCGCGCCAGCGATGTGTCGAAGTACCCGCATGAGTTCTCGGGCGGCCAGCGCCAGCGCATCGCCATCGCCCGGGCGCTGGTCACCAACCCTCGGCTGATCGTCGCCGACGAGCCGGTCAGTGCGCTCGACGTGTCGGTGCAGGCCCAGGTGCTGAACCTGATGCAGGACCTGCAGGACCGCCTGGGCGTGACCTACCTGTTCATCAGCCATGACCTGGCGGTGGTCGACCTGGTCTGCGACGAGGTGATCGTGCTCTACCAGGGCCGGGTGGTGGAGCAGGGCACGCCCGAGACCCTGTTCAACGCGGCCGCCCACCCCTATACCCGCGCGCTGATGGATGCCGTGCCCGGCGCCCGCTCGCGCGCCCACGCCGCCGCCACCCGGCGCCAGCGCAGCGTGCTGCCGGCCGACGAGGCTGCTGGCATGTTGGCGCCCGCTGCTGCCGGCGGCACCGGCTGCGCCTTCGCCGCCCGCTGCCCCTGGCGCCAGGCGGCCTGCGGCCAGGCTGTGCCGGCGCTGCGCCAGGTGGCGCCCGGCCACCTGGCGGCCTGCCACCATGCCGAGGCAGTGATGGTGGCCACCGCGTTGGCCGCAGAATCCACAGCCAGCTGATCCACCGCAGTTCCCCGTTCACCCCGGAATCCCCTAGGAGAGCCCGCATGACCCTCAGCCGCCGCCGACTGGCGCAAGCCACCGCCCTGCTGGCCCTGCCCGGCCTGGGCCTGGACACCTTCGCGCAGCGCGCCAAGGACACCCTGGTGCTGGGCATGGTGCTCGAGCCCTCGCCCGGGCTCGACCCCACCACCGGCGCTGCCGCCGCCATCGGCGAGGTGGTGCACTACAACGTGCTCGAAGGCCTGACCAAGGTGACCGACTCCGGCGCCGTGCTGCCCCTGCTGGCCACCGACTGGGTCAGCGACCCCGACGGCAAGACCTACACCTTCAAGCTGCGTGGCGGCGTGAAGTTCCAGGACGGCACGCCGTTCAATGCCGAGGCGGTGAAGTTCAGCTTCGAGCGGGCCAAGGCGCCCACCAGCACCAACAAGGCCAAGAAGACGGTGTTCGAGAACATCTCGTCCATCGCCACGCCGCAGCCCGATGTGGTGATCCTCACGCTCAACAACCCCGACGCCACGCTGCCCTTCCGCCTGGGCGAGGCGCCGGCGGTGATCCTCAGCCCCAAGAGCGCGGACACCACTGCCACGCAGCCGGTGGGCACCGGCCCCTTCAGGCTCGACAGCTGGCAGAAGGGCAGCGCCATCACCCTGGTGCGCTGGGACGGCTTCCGCGACGTGGCATCGATCAAGCTGCGCCGCGTGACCTTCCGCTTCATCAACGACAACGCCGCCCAGGTGGCGGCGCTGCTGGCGGGCGACATCGACGGCATGCCGCGTTTCGGCGCGGTGCAGGCCATCGCCCAGCTGCGCGCCGACAAGCGCTTCAATGTCGAGATCGGCAGCACCGCCGGCAAGGGCATCCTGGCGATCAACAACAAGAAGAAGCCGCTGGACGACGTGCGGGTGCGCCGCGCCATCAGCCATGCCATCGACCGCAAGGCGTTCATCGACGGCGTGCTCGAAGGCCTGGCCAAGCCCATCGGCAGCCATGCCGCGCCCACCGACCTGGGCTATGTCGACCTGACCGGCCTGTACCCCTACGACCCCGAGAAGGCCAAGGCCCTGCTGAAGGACGCCGGCATCACCAGCCCGCTGAACCTGACGCTGACCCTGCCGCCGCCCAGCTACGCCCGCAAGGGCGGCGAGGTGGTGGCCGCCATGCTGGCCAAGGTGGGCATCACGGCCAAGATCGAGAACGTGGAATGGGCGCAGTGGCTGTCGGGCCCGTTCAAGGGCAACTTCGACCTGACCATCATCAACCATGTCGAACCGCTGGACTACGTGCAGTACGCCAACCCGGATTACTACTGGGGCTACAACAACCTGGCCTTCAACGCCCTGGTGAAGAAGCGCGCCGAGGCCGCACGCGGCCGCACCCAGGTGACGCTGTATGCCGACATCCAGCGCCAGATCGCCAACGATGCGGTCAACGCCTTCATCTTCAACCCGTCGCAGGTGGCCGTCTCGCGCAAGGGCCTCAAGGGCTTGTGGGCCAACTCGCCGGTGGCGGCCAACGACCTGTCGCAGGTCTCCTGGCAATGACCTGCTGACCACGAGGAAGCGCCATGCCCGACACCGCCGCTCTCACCGCCCTCACTGCCCAGTTGCGCCAGCTGGAGGACAGCATCCTCGACCCCGCGGTGCGGGCCGACCCGGCCCGCATCCGTGCCCTGCTGGCGCCCGAGTTCATGGAATTCGGCGCGTCGGGCCGGGTGTTCGACCGCGACGGCATCATCGCCGTGCTGGCGGCCGAGCCCACCCGCGTGGCGCGTCAGGCACGCGGCTTCAAGGTGCGGCTGGTGGCGCCCGGTGCGGCGCTGACCACCTGGCGGGTGCAGCGGGACGACGGCATCGAGACGCTGCGCAGCAGTGTCTGGCAGCAGCAGGCCGACAGCCGCTGGCTGATGGTCTTCCACCAGGGCACGCTGGCCGCGCGGGACGACGAAGGCACGCTGTAGATCTCGGGCCCCGGGCAGCCGCGTTGGTGGCGGCCCGTGCGAGACAGCGCGCGCTCGCCCCGGCTCCCTGGCCAGCCAGCATCGCCAGCCATGGCCGACCCCCTGTCTGTTCTAGGGGGGGGTGATCTAGGGGGTGCGAGGGGGCGGGCAGCCGCGGCTGAACGTAACGTCAGTTCGCGTGCGACACCAATGCAGGACAACGACGTCTTGGCTGGGTTGCGCCATGGGCAAGCAGCCTGGCCTCGGACAGGTTGCTCGACACAACCGATCTGCAAGCGAGACGCCTCATGCAACAGAACAAGACAGCGGTCCTTGGATTCCTGGCCACCTTGGCTGTGGCCGCCGGCAGCCCTGCCATGGCCACCAGCGACAAAGCGGATGGCAGCGGCTGGACCACGGGTGGCCTGGACGCCCGCAACTCGCGCTACCAGGCCGACGAGACGAAGATCAGCCCCCAAACAGTGGGCAACCTGAGATTGCGCTGGTCGCTGCAGACCAGTGGCGATGTCACCGCCACCCCGGCAGTCGAGGGTAATTTTGTCTACTTTCCTGACGCGGCAGGCTTTCTCTACAAGGTGAACAAGTCCACCGGCCAGGTGGTCTGGAAGTTCCCGGTCTCGACCTACACCGGCATCACCGGCGACTCCGCGCGCGCCACGCCGGCCATTGCCGGCAACGCCCTGATCCTGGGCAACCTCAGCGGCAAGTTCCTGCAGGCCTTCGGTCAGCCAGCGCCGCAAGCCGCGCGTGTCTTTGCCGTCGACAAGAACACCGGCGCACCGCTGTGGGTGACGCAGATCGACGACACCGCGCTGTCGTTCGTCACCCACTCGGCCATCATTGCCGACGGCATGGCCATTGTCGGCACGGCGTCCAACGAGGAACTGGTGTCGGCCTTCGTGCCCAAGCCGCACTGGAAGTTCCTGTTCCGCGGCAGCGTGTCGGCCCTGGACGTGGCCACCGGCCAGGTCAAGTGGAAGACTTACATGGTGCCGCCCGTGCCTGCGGCCTTCGAGAGCGGCTATTCGGGCGGCGCGGTCTGGGGCGGCGGTGGCGCCTACGACAAGGCGCACAAGCTGGTCTACATGGCCACAGGCAACAACTATTCCGTGCCGGAGTCGGTCCGCCAGTGCCTGGCCGCCGGTGGCGGTGAGCCTTGTGTCAGCCCTGACAACCACAACAACGCCATCGTCGCGATGGATGTCCGGACCGGCGCGGTCAAGTGGGCGCAGCGGGCCTTGCGCTATGACGCCTGGAGCGTGGCCTGCGGGTTGAAGGTGCCGGGCTTCGAGTTGCCGTCACCGTTCATCCCGACCCCCGGGATCTATGCCAACTGCCCTGGCGGCAGCCCGTCGACCGCCGGACCTGACTATGACTTCGCCCAGGGGCCGATGCTGTTCGGCGGCCATGGCGGCGACAACGAAGGCGGCAATCTGGTGGGCGCCGGTCAGAAGAGCGGGCAGTTCTGGGCCTTCAACGCGAAGACGGGCAAGCTGGCCTGGACACGCCAGGTGGCGCCGGGCGGCGTGTCGGGTGGCCTGCAGTGGGGCTCATCCACCGATGGCAAGCGGGTGTTTGTCGCGGTGTCGAACGCCGGTCCGACGACCAACGGCGGTGGTGTGGCGCCGCTGCCCTGGACGCTGAAGGACGGGTCGGTCACGCTGTCGGGTGGCTGGGCCGCGCTGGACGCGAAGAAGGGTGACCTGCTGTGGACCACCAAGGACCCCCAGGGCCGCCGGGCCGAAGGGGCGGTGACGGGCGCGAACGGCGTGCTGTTCGGCTGCAACCATGACACCCGCAACCCGAGCCCTGCGCTGCAGACCAGCACCTACTGGGCCCTGGACGCCAAGTCCGGCGCGCCGTTGTGGTCGTTTGAACCCGGCGCTGGCCCCTGCACCGCCGGTGCGTCGGTGGTCGATGGCATGGTGTTCTGGGGCAAGGGGAACTTCCGGAACGTCGCGCCCAGCATGTTCCACGCGTTTGGGTTCTGACGGCCCGCGCCTGCCCGCCGTCAGCGCCGCTCCACCACAGCGGGCACCAGCTGCAGGCTGTCGCGCAGCCGCCGGGCGGCAGCCTGGGCTTCAGCCCGGGTCGCATAGGGGCCAGCCTGCAGCCGGTGCAGGCTGCGCTCGTTGAACACGGTCAGCAGCGGCGCCAGCCAGGGCGCCTCGGTGGCCACACGCTGCTGGAAGCCCAGGGCGCCTTCGCCCCGCGCAAACGCGCCCAGCTGCAGCCAGAAGCCGGCGCTGGCCTTGGCAGCCGCCTGCGCCGGCGCGGCCGTCTCGGCCGGCATCGGCGCGCCGCTGACGGTGGCGCGCGCCTCGGCGGCCTGCGCTGCGGCCGCAGTGCGCTGCAGCAGGTCGCCGATCGGGTCGTCCAGCACACCGCCGGGCCGTGGTGCGGTGGTGCGGCCGGGCGCGGGGTCGGGCCGCAGCGCGGGTGCCAGCGCCGTGGCCGCAGGTTGCGGCTCGGCTGGTCTCCAGGCACCGCTGCGGATGGACTCCTGCGTGATGCGTTCCACCTCCACCGTGCCCACGCCGCCCAGCAGCCCCAGCTTCAGCGCCGCGGTGTAGCTCAGGTCGATCACCCGGCCAGGGTGGAAGGGGCCGCGGTCGTTGACGCGCACCACCACCGCGCGGCCATTGGCCGGGTTGCGCACCCGTGCGTAACTGGGCAGCGGCATGGTCTTGTGGGCCGCGCTCATGGCATACATGTTGTAGGTCTCGCCGCTGGCGGTGGACCTGCCGTGGAATTTGCGGCCGTACCAGCTGGCCAGGCCGCGCTCGACCAGCGGCGGGTCGCCCTGCAGCGGCACATAGGCCTGGCCCAGCACCTCGTAGGGCTTGTTGGGCCCGCCGGGGCGCACGGGCTCCACCCGCGGCTGGGCGTCTGGCACCAGCAGCAGGTCGGGCGGTGGATTGGCCTCGGGGCCGTCGATGCCGGTGTCGGCCGGCGGCAGCGGGCGCAGCGCGGGCTGTGGCCGGGTGGGCGGTTCATGGCCGGCGCCGGGCCGGGGCGGTGCGCTGCCGCAGGCGGCCAGCAGCAAGGCCAGGCCCAGCGCCAGGCCGGTGCAGGCGGCGCGGTGGACGGTGGTGCGTGATCGTTCTTGCATGGCGGGCGATACCGTACGTCAGGGCATGTTGCGCGCTGCGTGCAGCGCCACGGCGCGGCGTTGGCTGACAGACGGCGTGTGCGGCCTGCTGATAATCCCGGCTACACCGCATTGCCCATGTTGCCACGCGCCCCCCTGCACAGCCCGCACCCGCGCCAGCGCCTGTGGCGCGGTCTGCTGATCGGCGTGCTGGGCACGCTGATGGCGGCGGTGGCGCTGCTGGTGGTGGTGGTGGCCTGGTACGGGCCGCAGCTGCCACTGCTGGACCCGGTCACCACCTACCAGCCGCGCCAGCCGCTGCAAGTGTTCACCGCCGACGGGGTGGAGATTGGCCAGTTCGGCGCCGAGCGGCGGCAGTTCGTGGCGATCGACCAGATCCCGCTGCGCATGCAGCAGGCGGTGCTGGCGGTCGAGGATGCCCGCTTCTACGACCACAGCGGGCTCGACCTGGTGGGCGTGGCGCGCGCGGTGGTCGCGCAGTTCACCGGCGGCCTGCGCCAGGGCGCGTCCACCATCACCCAGCAGGTCGCCCGCACCTTCTTCCTGTCGCAGCGCTTCACGCCCGAGCGCAAGATCAAGGAGGTGCTGCTCGCGCTGGAGATCGAACGCCGCCTGAGCAAGCCGCAGATCCTGGAGCTGTACATGAACCAGATCTACCTGGGCCAGCGCAGCTACGGCTTCGCGGCGGCAGCCCAGGCCTACTTTGGCAAGACCCTGGCGCAGCTGTCGATCGCCGAGGCCGCCATGCTGGCCGGCCTGCCGCAGAACCCGCACTACGCCAACCCGGCCGCCAACCTCGAACGCGCCACCGTCCGCCAACGCATCGTGCTGGCGCGCATGGTGGCCACTGGTGCGATCACGCCCGCCGAGCAGGCGGCGGCCCGGGCCGAGCTGCTGCAGCTGCGCGGCCCCGCGCAACAGCTGCTGCGCGCCGACCATGTGGCCGAAATGGCGCGCCGCGTGGTGGTGGAACGCTTCGGGCCCGACGCCTATTCACAGGGCCTGCGGGTGCACACCAGCCTGCGCGCGGCTGACCAGCAGGCGGCGGTGGCCGCGGTGCGGCGTGGCGTGCTGGCCTACGACAGCCGCCAGCCCTGGCGCGGCCCGGAAGGCCAGGAGACCGTCACGCCGGTCGGCAAGCTCGACGCCGAGGCTGCCGCCGCCCTGGCGCTGAAGGACTACCGCGACGATGACGACCTGCGCGTGGCCGTGGTGCTGCGTGCCACACCCAGGCAGCTGCAGGTGCAGTTGGCCAGCGGCGAGCGCATCAACGTCAGCACCCAGGCCCAGCGCGGCGCCGAGGCCGCCATCGCCCCGGGTGCGCCGGCCGATCTGGCGATCCGCCCCGGGTCGGTGGTGCGGGTGGCGCAGGCGGTGCCGGGCCGCGACGGCGATCCCGGTCCCTGGCAGCTGACGCAGTGGCCCGAGGTGCAGGCCGCGTTGGTGGCGCTGGACGCCACCAGCGGCCGGGTGCGGGCGCTGGTGGGCGGCTTCGACTTCAACCGCCAGCCTTTCAACCACGCCACCCAGGCGCGGCGCCAGCCGGGCTCGGCCTACAAGCCGTTCCTGTATTCGGCCGCGCTGGAAGCCGGGGTGATGCCCGCCACCCTGGTCAACGACGCCCCCTTCAGCGCCGCCAACGGCTGGCAGCCGCAGAACAGCGACGGCCAGTTCGACGGCCCGATCACCCTGCGCCAGGCGCTGGCGCGGTCGAAGAACATGGTCAGCATCCGGGTGCTGCAGCAGGTGGGCGTGGGCCGGGTGCGCAGTTGGGGCGAGCGCTTCGGCTTCACCGCCGCGGAGCAGCCCGACAACCTGGCGCTGGCGCTGGGCGCCGGCAGCGCCACGCCGCTGCGCCTGGCCCAGGCCTACGGCGTGCTGGCCAACGGCGGTTGGCCGGTGGCGCCAGTGGTCATCGAGCGCATCACCGACGCCCAGGGCAAGGCCCTGTTCGAGGCACCACCGCCCGGCGCCCAGGACGAGGCCAGCCGCGTGGTGCCGGCGCGCAATGTCTTCCTCACCAACAGCCTGCTCAACGATGTGGCGCGCTTCGGCACGGCCGCACGTGCGCAGGCGCAACTGGGCCGCCATGACCTGTACGGCAAGACCGGCACCACCAACGATGCGGTGGACGCCTGGTTTGCCGGCTTCCAGGCCGGCACTGGCAGCCGGGGCCTGGTGGCCGTGGTGTGGATGGGCCATGGCGATCCGCAGAGCCTGGGCGCGCGCGAATCCGGCGGTGGCCTGGCCCTGCCGGTGTGGATCGACTACATGGCCCAGGCGCTGAAAGGCCAGCCGGTGGCCCCGCAGCCCGCCCCGCCCGGCGGCCTGGCCTGGCGCAACGACGACTGGGTGTATGCCGAATTTGCCGACGGTGGCGGCGTCAACGGCATCGGGCTGGACGAGCCGGGCGCGCCGGACCCGGCGCAGGCGGCCTCCGCTGTGGCGGCGGACCCGGCGGCTGCCGGCACATCGCCCGGCCGTGCCCCCGGGCCGCCAAGCCTGCCGGGCACGCCGGCCGGGCCAGGGGCGGCATCGCCCGCCCGCGCATCGGCGCCCCAGGCACCGATGCCGGCGGGCGGGCCGTGACGCCGGCCGGCAGGCGCGAGAATCCAGCCTGTCGCCACTGCCCGCCACCGCCATGCACCGCCGCCACCTCATCGCCACCGCCTGGTCCGTCCTGGCCCTGACCACCGCCGGCACCGCGCTGGCCCAGGCACCTGCCTGGCCCAGCCAGCCGGTCAAGATCGTGGTGCCGGCGCCCGCCGGCAGCAGCCTGGACATCATCGCCCGGCTGCTGGCCGACAAGCTCAAGGACCGCTGGGGCCAGCCAGTGGTGGTCGACAACAAGCCCGGCGCCGGCGGCATGCTGGGCGTGGACGTGGCGGCCAAGGCCACGCCCGACGGCCACACGCTGGCGGTGGGCTTCAACGGCCCGATCGCCTTTGCGCCCTACCTCTACGCCAAGATGCCCTACAACCCGGGCAAGGACCTGGTGCCGGTGGTGATGACCACCTCGCAGCCCAATGTGCTGGCCGTCAACGCCGACCTGCCCATCAAGACGGTCAAGGAGTTCGTCGACTGGGCCAAGGCCAAGAACGGCGGCGCCAACTACAGCAGCCTGGGCCAGGGCAGCTCCGCCCACCTGACGATGGCGCTGATGATGAACGAAGCCGGTTTTGCCGCCACCCACGTGCCGTTCAACGGCTCGCCGCCGGCGGCCATGGCCGTGGCCCAGGGCACGGCGGACGCCACCTTCATGGTGGCGCCGGCGCTGCTGCCGCATGTGAAGAACAACAAGGTGCGGCTGCTGGCCACCAGCGCCGCACAGCGCCCCGACAGCCTGAAGGACCTGCCCACGCTGGCCGAGGCTGGCTACCCGCAGGTGGAAAGCCTGGCCTGGAACGGCCTGTTCACCGCCACCGGCACGCCGGCCGCGGTGGTGGCCAAGATCAACGCCGACGTCAACACCGCGCTGAAGGATCCGGCGGTGAAGGCCATCCTGGACGCCCAGGGTCTGACGGCGGTGGGCGGCAGCGCCGACGAGTTCAAGCGCGTGCTCGATGCCGACAGCAAACGCTGGGGCGCGATCATCCAGAAGGTGGGCATCAAGCTGGATTGACACCCCATGGATGACGACGCCGAGCGCGACCTCGACAAGATCGACCTGCGCATCCTGCGGGTGCTGCAGGCCGATGGCCGCATCAGCAACCTGAAGCTGGCCGAGGAGGTGCATCTGTCGCCCACCGCGGTGCTGGAGCGGGTGAAGCGGCTCACGCGGGACGGCTACATCCTGGGCTACGAGGCGCGGCTGAACCCGGCCAAGCTGGGCGCCGGGCTGCTGGTGTTCGTCGAGATCCTGCTCGACCGCACGGTGCACGACGTGATGGACACCTTCCGCGCCGCGGTGCAGGTGCGCGACGAGATCCTCGAATGCCACCTGGTGGCCGGCGGTTTCGACTACCTGCTGAAGACCCGCGTGGCCGACATGGCCGCCTACCGCGAGTTCATCGGCACGGTGATCTGGACCCTGCCCGGCGTGCGCGAGACCCGCACCTACGCGGTGATGGAAGAGGTCAAGCACACCACCCGGCTGAAGGTGTAGCCGCCGCTCAGGCGGGGGCGGTGCGCCCGCCGAAGATGGCGGTGCCCACCCGCACGATGGTGGCGCCTTCGGCCACGGCGGCCTCCAGGTCGGCGCTCATGCCCATGCTCAGGGTGTCCAGCGCCAGGCCGCTGTCTTTCAGCGTGGCCAGCAGTTCACGCAACGCACGGTGCGGCGCGCGCTGGGCGGCCTCGCCCTCGGCCGGCTCGGGGATGGCCATCAGCCCGCGCAGGCGCAACCGAGGCAGCGCCGCCACCGCCCGCGCCACATCCGGCACCTCAGCCGGCAGCATGCCGCTTTTGCTGGTTTCGCCACTGATGTTGACCTGCAGGCACACCTGCAGCGGGCCCAGGTGGGCCGGGCGCTGCTCGCTCAAGCGCTGCGCAATCTTCAGCCGGTCGACCGAGTGCACCCAATCGAAGGCCTCGGCCACCGGCCGGGTCTTGTTGCTCTGCAGCGGGCCGATCAGGTGCCAGGTGATCTGGCTGCGCAGGTCGGCCAGTGCGGCGATCTTGTCCAGCGCTTCCTGCACATAGTTTTCGCCGAACTGGCGGCAGCCGGCGTCGAATGCGTCACGCACCGCGCTGGCCGGGAAGGTCTTGCTCACCGCCAGCAGCGTGACGCTGTCCACGGGCCGGCCGGCATGCAGGCTGGCGTCGGTCATCCGGTTGAGAACGGTGCTCAGTTTGCCGATAACGCTCGTCATAATCTCTTCAGCTTCACGCGGACCCCATGGACATCACCCAACTGCTGGCCTTCTCGGTCAAGAACAAGGCGTCTGACCTGCACCTGTCGGCCGGCCTGCCGCCCATGATCCGTGTGAATGGCGACGTGCGCCGCATCAACGTGGAGGCCCTCGACCACAAGGCCGTGCACGACATGGTGTACGACATCATGAACGATGCCCAGCGTAAGGCCTATGAGGACACGCTGGAGTGCGACTTCTCGTTCGAGATCCAGGGCCTGGCGCGCTTCCGCGTCAATGCGTTCAACCAGAACCGTGGCGCCGGCGCGGTGTTCCGCACCATCCCCAGCAAGATCCTGACGCTCGAGCAGTTGAACGCGCCCAAGATCTTTGCCGACCTGGCGCTGCGCCCGCGTGGCATGGTGCTGGTGACCGGCCCCACCGGCTCGGGCAAGAGCACCACACTCGCGGCGATGGTCAACCACCTCAACGAGAACGAGTACGGCCACGTGCTGACGGTGGAAGACCCGATCGAGTTCGTGCACGAGAGCAAGAAGTGCCTGATCAACCAGCGCGAGGTGGGGCCGCACACCATGAGCTTTTCCAACGCGCTGCGCAGCGCGCTGCGTGAAGACCCCGACGCCATCCTGGTGGGCGAAATGCGCGATCTGGAGACCATCCGCCTGGCGCTGACGGCGGCCGAGACCGGCCACCTGGTGTTCGGCACCCTGCACACCAGCAGCGCGGCCAAGACGGTCGACCGCATCGTCGACGTGTTCCCCGCTGCCGAGAAGGAGATGGTGCGCGCGATGCTGAGCGAATCCCTGGTGGCGGTGGTCTCGCAGACGTTGTGCAAGCTCAAGGATGGCACCGGCCGCGCCGCGGCGCACGAGATCATGATCGGCAGCCCGGCCATCCGCAACCTGATCCGCGAGAACAAGGTGGCGCAGATGTATTCGTCGATCCAGACCGGCCAGAACCTGGGCATGCAGACACTCGACCAGAACCTGGCCGACCTGGTGCGGCGGGGCATCGTCTCGCCGGCCGAAGCGCGGTCGAAGGCCAAGATTCCCGAGAACTTCCCAGGTTGAAAGGCTGACCCACGATGGAACGCGACCAGGCCTCGAAATTCATCCACGACCTGCTGCGCCTGATGGCCACGCGCGGGGGGTCCGACCTGTTCCTGACGGCCGACTTCCCGCCGGCGATCAAGGTCGACGGCAAGGTCACCCGGGTGTCGCCGCAGCCGCTGACCGGCCAGCACACCATGGCGCTGGCGCGGTCGGTGATGAACGAGCGCCAGGCCGCCGAGTTCGAGCGCACCAAGGAATGCAACTTCGCCATCTCGCCGCAGGGCGTGGGGCGCTTCCGCGTCAATGCCTTCATGCAGCAGGGCCATGTGGGCATGGTGATGCGCACCATCCCGCAGGTGCTGCCCACCATCGACGGCCTGGGCCTGCCGCTGGTGATGAAGGAAGTGGCGATGACCAAGCGCGGCCTGGTCATCATGGTGGGCGCCACCGGCTCGGGCAAGAGCACCTCGCTGGCGGCAATGATCGACCACCGCAACGAGAACAGCTACGGCCACATCATCACCATCGAAGACCCGGTCGAGTTCGTGCATGCGCACAAGAACTGCATCGTCACCCAGCGTGAGGTGGGCATCGACACCGACGGCTGGGAGCAGGCGCTGAAGAACACGCTGCGCCAGGCGCCCGATGTCATCCTGATGGGCGAGATCCGCGACCGCGAGACCATGGAGCACGCGGTGGCCTTTGCCGAGACCGGCCACCTGTGCATCACCACGCTGCATGCCAACAGCGCCAACCAGGCGCTCGACCGCATCATCAACCTGTTCCCGGAATAGCGGCGCCAGCAACTGCTGATGGACCTGTCGCTCAACCTCAAGTGCATCGTCTCGCAGCGCCTGCTGCCCAAGGAAGAAGGCAAGGGCCGCATCGCCGCAGTCGAGATCCTGCTGAACACGCCCTTGATCAGCGAGTTGATCTTCAAGGGCGAGGTGGCCGAGATGAAGGACCTGATGAAGCGCAGCCGCGAACTGGGCATGCAGACCTTCGACCAGGCCCTGTTCGATCTGTACGAGGCCGGCGAGATCAGCTACGAAGACGCGCTGCGCAATGCCGATTCGGTGAACGACCTGCGGCTGCAGGTCAAGCTGCACAGCCTGCGCGCGCGCAACCGTGACCTGTCAGCCGGCACCGAGCACATGAGCATCATGTGATGCCGGCCCGCAGAGGCGCCCGCCGCAGGCCAGGTCAGTCGCCCTGCGGGGCAGCCTCCGCCAGCCCGAACCATTGGCGCGCACGCCGCAGCAGGGCGGCGATGCTGGACTGACGCTCCTGCGGGTCGGCCGTGCCGGTGCGCAGGCCGGCGCGGCGCTCATCAGCCAGCCGACGGTCGGCCAGCACCTCGGCAAAGCGTTCGGCCAGCGCCGGGTTCTCGCTCAGCAGTGGCGCCAGATCGTCGCGCCGGATCTCTTGCAGCACCGCAGCGGTGGCCGTGCGCAAGGTGGCACTGCGTGGTGCACCGGTCAGCAGCGACATCTCGCCCACCGCCGCGCCCGGCCCCAGGCGGTTGACGCATTCGGCATCGGCTGCGCCGCCCGCGGTGATCCAGACCTCCAGCGTGCCCTCGACGATGACGAACATCGAGGCACCGGCTTCACCCTGGCGCACCAGATCGTCGCCGGTCTGCAGTTCCAGCCGCCGCGACCTGGCCACGAGGGCCTGGCGTTCGGCGGGCAGCAGCGGGTTGAACAGGGTCACACTGTCCAGCCAGCTCTGCGGGCGGTCCAGTCGCTGCGCCTGCTGGCGCTGCAGGCTGCCGAGCAGCACTTCCTCGCGCTCGGTGGCGGGATGCAGCCCGGCGCCGCGCAGATGGCGCAGCAGTGCTTCCTGCACCCGCTGGGTCACACGCGACGCGCTCGCATAGTCGGGCACCCAGAAGCGCAACTCCCAGTGCGCCACGGCAGCGCCGATGGATTCGATGCGGGCCTCGGGCGCATGGGGCAGGGTGGCGCACTCGTCCACTTCCTGCACCACCGCAGCCAGCAGCCGGTGGACCCGCGCGGGATCGGTGTCCACCGGCAATGACAGCGGCAGCCGCTGCCGCCAGGCGGGCGTCGGCAGGTCGTAGTTGATGATCTGCGCCGCCGCCAGCTCGGCGTTCGGCACCACGATCATCAGGTTGTCGCGGGTGAGCAGCTTGACTGCGCGCCATGTCATGGTCGTCACCTGCCCGATGACACCGTTGTCCAGCTTGACCCAGTGGCCGATCTCGAACGGCCGTTCGACGGCCATGGTCAGGCCGTAGAACAGGTCGGCCACCAGCGCACGCACGGCGAAGCCGACCACCGCCAGCACCACACCCGAGGTGGCGAACGCCGTGCTGGGCGTCAGTCCGAACTCCAGCACCGACATCAGCACCAGCCCGAGCAGCCAGATGCCCAGGGCCGCCAGTTCCAGCAGCAGCGCCGGTGCCGCATGCCCCGCCCGCCGGCGGAAGCCCGCGCCGGTGGCCCATCCCATGAGCGCGGCGGTCAGCCAGATCGCAGCGAGCCAGAGCGCGCCGCGTGCCGCCTTCGCCAGCCAGGGCACCGCCGCCAGCGGGTCGGCGCTGGCGGCGGCCAGCAACAGGCCGGCCAAGGCGGCAGTCAGGGCGCGGATCCGGATCGACATCGTGCGCCGGATTCTGGCGTCCTTTGGTGACAATCCGCCGCCGGGGCTGGCGGCTGGCTGCGGTACGCTCTCGGCCACGCCCGCCCCTCCACACCCCGAGCGACACTCCACCATGGCTGATCTGCTGGCGGCCTACCGCCACACCACCAAGAACCGCGCCGAGATCGAAGCCAGCAGCAGCTGCGGTTGCTGCTACTGCATGCAGACCTTCCCGGCCGACGAGATCGTGGCCTGGGCCGGGCTGGATTTCAGCCAGCTCGACAACCCGGATGCGGCCGACGCCGAAACCGCCGTCTGCCCGCGCTGCGGCAGCGAGGCGGTGATGGGGGACAAGTCGGGTTTCAACCTCACCCCGCAGTTTCTGGGCCAGATGAACGAGGCCTGGTTCCAGCGCACCATCGTGCGCAAGCCCACGCTCAAGAAGTGACCACACCGATGAAAACTTACGATCCTGTTTCGAGCCGCCGCGTCGCCTTCCTGGGCCTGGGCGTGATGGGCCACCCGATGGCCGGCCACCTGGCACGCGCCGGCCACCAGGTCACCGTCTACAACCGCAGCCCCGCCAAGGCCCAGGCCTGGGTGGCGGAACACGGCGGCAAGCATGCGCCCACGCCGCGCGAGGCGGCAGCCGGCGCCGAGTTCGTGTTCGCCTGCGTCGGCAATGACGACGACCTGCGCTCCGTTGTCCTCGGGGCCGATGGTGCCTTCGCCGGCATGTCCCCGGGGGCCGTGTTCGTCGACCACACCACCGCGTCGGCCGAAGTGGCGCGCGAGCTGTACGGCGCGGCCCGCACGCTGGGCCTGCAGTTCATCGACGCGCCGGTCTCCGGCGGCCAGGCGGGCGCGGTCAACGGCCTGCTGACGGTGATGTGCGGCGGCGATGCCGAGCCGTTTGCCGCCATGCAGCCGGTGGCGCTGGCGTTCTCGCGCGCCGTCACCCTGGTGGGGGAGCCGGGCGCCGGCCAGCTGGCCAAGATGGTCAACCAGATCTGCATCGCCGGCCTGGTGCAGGCGCTGTCCGAGGGCATCGCCTTCGGCCAGAAGGCCGGCCTGGACATGAAGCAGGTGCTCGATGTCATCGGCAAAGGCGCCGCCCAGAGCTGGCAGATGGACAACCGCGGCAAGACCATGGTCGACAACCAGTTCAACTTCGGCTTTGCCGTGGACTGGATGCGCAAGGACCTGGGCCTGGTGATGGACGAGGCCCGCCGCAACGGCGCGCGGGTGCCGGTCACCGCGCTGGTCGACCAGTTCTATGCCGATGTGCAGGCCGCTGGCGGCCAGCGCTTCGACACCAGCAGCCTGATCACACGCCTGAAGTGATGCCGCCGCCCGGTGGCGGCGTCACTTGGTCTGCAGGGCGGCCAGCTCGGCCTCGCTGAGGATCTCGAACACCTTCACCACCTTGACCACGCCGCTGGTGGCGCGGGCCAGTTCGGTGGCGCGGTTGGCCTCGCGCTCGGTCACCCGGCCCATCAGGTAGATGGTGCCGCGCTCGGCCACCACCTTGAAGGTATTGACGTGCAGGTCCTTGGCGTCGACGAAGGCCGCCTTCACCTTGCTGCTGAGGATGGCGTCGTTGCTGCGCGCCGACAGCGTGGTGGTGCCCAGCACCGCCAGCTCGTTGACGGTGGCGCGCACATTCTCGATCCGGGCCACGGTCTGCTCGGTGGCCATGCGGGCAGCCTCGCTGGGCACCTCGCCGGTCAGCAGCACGGTGCGGTTGTAGCTGGTGACGCTGACGTTGGCCGCGCCGCCGGCGGCCTCGCGCACGCGGTTGATGGCCTTCAGCTCGATGGCCTGGTCTTCCAGCTGGGCGCCGCTGGTGCGGCGGTCGGTCACCGACAGCGCGGTGCCCACCATCGCGCCACCGATCAGCAGCGGCGCGCAGGCGCCCAGCAGCGTGGCGGTGGTGATGGCCGCGGCCAGCACGGCCATGCGGGATGCAGCAAAGATGGTCTTGGTGGTTGTCATGCGGGATCCTGTTCGCCGAGCAGTTGCAGATCGATCGCGTCACACAGGCAGTGCAGCACCAGCAGGTGGGTTTCCAGCACGCGCACGCGGCGGTCGTGCGGCACGGCCACCAGCACGTCAGTCTCGCCCAGCACGCCCCGCAGGGCGCCGCCGGTGCGGCCGGTGAGCGCGATCACGGTCATGTCCTGGCCTTGCGCGGCCGCCACCGCCGCCAGCAGCGCCGGGTGGTTGCCGTCGCCGTCGATCAGCAGCAGCAGGTCTCCGGGCTGGCCGAGCGTCTCGACCTGGCGCGAGAGCACGGTGTCGAAGCTGGCGCCGGGCAGCACTGCCATCGCCGACAGCGCCGGGCCGTCGACGCCCAGGGCCAGCGCGGCCAGGCCGGGGCGCTCACGCTCGAAGCAGCCGATCAGCTCGGCCGTGACCAGCTGCGCCAGGCTGGCCGATGCGCCCAACCCCGCCACCAGCACCCGGCCGCCGGCGGTCAGCCCGGCCACCAATGCGGCCACAGCCTGCTCGATCGGACGGCACAGCACCTCCGCCGCCTGGTACTTGAGATCGGCGCTTTCGAAGAACTGCTGCTGGATACGTTGCTCAAGCATGGATCTGCATGATAGGCCAGGGGGTCAGCTGGCCTCGAAGGCGCCCGGCAGCCACTGCAGCTGGTCGCCGTCGATGGCCACCACGTCGAAGCGGCAGGGCGGCAGCACCGGCAGGCCCATCAGGTAGTGCTGGGCGGCGCGCACGATGCGGCGCTGCTTGGCCCCGGTGATGCTGGACGCCGCACCGCCATGGCCTGCCGCCGCGCGGGAGCGCACCTCCACGAACACCAGGGTGCCGTCGGGCGAGCGCAGGATCAGGTCGACCTCGGCACCGCGCTGGCGCGGGCCGCCGGCCAGCCGATAATTGCGTTGCACCAGTCGCAGGCCCTGCTGCTGCAGATGGGCCAGCGCACGGTCCTCGGCGGCATCGCCAGTGGCCTTGGTGGTGGCCTTGCCCGTCCAGCCCGGCATCCTCAACCCGCCCCAGCCCCCCTTGTCCAGCCCCATCACCGCCCCCTTGTTGCACCAGGCCGCCGCGGCTGCCACCAGCGGCCAGCACCACCCGGCCGGGGCACTGTACGTGGTGGCCACGCCCATCGGCAACCTGGCCGACATCACGCTGCGCGCGGTGTATGTGCTGGGGCTGGTGGACGCGGTGGCGTGCGAAGACACCCGTGTCACCGGCCAGCTGCTGCGCCACCTGGGTCTGGACAAGCCGCTGATCGCGCTGCACCAGCACAACGAGGCCGGCGCTGCACGCGGCGTGATCGACCGCCTGGCCCAGGGCCAGCGCATCGCCTATGCCAGCGATGCCGGCACGCCGGCGGTCAGCGACCCCGGCGCGGTGCTGGTGGCGGCGGTGGCGGCCGCCGGCCACCGCATCCTGCCGATTCCCGGGGCCAGCAGCGCGGTGGCCGCGCTCAGCGCGGCGGGCGATGCGGCGGCGCAGGGTTTCGCGTTCATCGGCTTTGCGCCGGCCAAGGGCGCCGACCGGCGCGCCTGGCTGCAGGCGGCCTGTGATGCGCCCGGCTGCCAGGTGCTGTTCGAGGCGCCGCACCGCATCGACGCGCTGCTGGCCAGCCTGGCCGACGCCGCACCGCAGCGGCGCGTCACGCTGTGCCGCGAGCTGACCAAGCAGTTCGAGACCATCGCCACCATGCCAGCCGGCGAGCTGCCGGCCTGGCTGGCCGCCGACGCCAACCGCAGCCGGGGTGAATTCGTGCTGGTGCTGCATGCCGTGCCGGTGGTGGTCGCGGTGGATGACGGATTGCCGGCCGAGGCCGAACGGGTGCTGCTGCCCTTGCTGCGCGCGCTGCCGCTGAAGCAGGCCGTCGCGCTGGCCGCCGAGCTGAGCGGCGCCCCGCGCAACGCGCTGTACCAGCGGGCGCTGGCGCACCGGGCGGCGGCGGGGGCCGCCGACGACGAGGCCGGCGACTGACCTGCCCCGTCAGCCGGCGCGCAGCGGCCGCACCTGGGCGTCGTGCTTCTGGCGCTGGATGCTGCGGCTGGCGTGGTTCTGCAGTTTGGCCAGGCGCTGGCGCTCCTGCGCCGTCACCGTGCCGTCGGCCTTGGCATGGCGCTCGACCAGGCGGATGTGGCGCTGCTGCTGTTGCAGGCGGCGGGCTTCGGGCCGGGTGAGCGAGCCGTCGGCCACGCCCTCGGCGATGTGGGCTTCCTGGCGGGCCTGACGGGCGTCGGCGCGCGGCGTCTCGGTGGCAGCCTGGGCGGCGGTGATCCCGGCCAGCGAGAGCAGGGCGATGGTGATGGGGCGGGCAAAGCGCATGGTGGCAACCTCGTGCAGTGGTGGTGGGGGAGTTGGCGAGGCTCGGGCCCGAGCTTGCCCACACAACGGCGGGCTGCGCCGGCCGGTGCACGCGCCGCATGCAAAGTTGTGTGAACGCTGATGGCGCCCTGCAGCGGCCTGCCGCCCACAGGGCCAGACCCGCTGCCTATACTGCGCTGATGATCAGCCGTGAACCCACCCTCGAACGCCTCGCCATCGCCCAGCAACTGCTGATCGAGCCCTTCGGGCTGGATGAAGCCAAGCTGGCCAACGCGCTGGGCGTGATGGGCGAGCACCGCATCGACGATGCGGACCTGTACTTCCAGATCACCCGCCATGAAGGCTGGAGCCTGGAAGAAGGCATCGTCAAGAGCGGCAGCTTCAGCATCGACCAGGGCGTGGGGGTGCGCGCCGTGGCCGGCGAGAAGACCGCCTTCGCCTACAGCGACGACATCTCCGAGGCCAGCCTGCTGGATGCGGCCCGCACCGTGCGCAGCATTGCCGCCGCCGGCCAGAGCCGCCGGGTGAAGGTGGGCCGCGCGCCGAAGATCGCCACCAGCCGGGCGCTGTATTCGCCCACCGACCCGATCGCCACGCTCGACAGCGTGCAGAAGGTGGCCCTGCTCGAGAAGATCGAGCAGATGGCCCGCGCCCGCGACCCGCGCATCGTGCAGGTGATGGCCGGCGTGGCGGCGGAATACGACGTGGTGCTGGTGGCCCGTGCCGACGGCACCCGCGCGGCCGACGTGCGGCCGCTGGTGCGCCTGTCGATCACCGTGATCGCCGAGTCCAACGGCCGGCGCGAGGTGGGCTCGGGCGGCGGCGGTGGCCGCTTCGGCCTGGGCTACTTCCAGGACGAGCAGCTCAAGCTGTATGTGGACCAGGCCGTGAACGCCGCGCTGACCAACCTGGACAGCCGCCCCGCCCCGGCTGGCGAGATGACCGTGGTGCTCGGCCCCGGCTGGCCCGGCGTGCTGCTGCACGAGGCGGTGGGCCACGGTCTGGAAGGCGACTTCAACCGCAAGGGCAGCAGCACCTTCAGCGGCCGCATCGGCCAGCGGGTGGCGGCCAAGGGCGTGACGGTGCTCGACGACGGCACCATCGCCGACCGCCGCGGCAGCCTGAACGTCGACGACGAGGGCCACGCCAGCCAGCGCAACGTGCTGATCGAGGACGGCATCCTCAAGGGCTATATCCAGGACAGCATGAATGCCCGGCTGATGGGCGTGAAGCCCACCGGCAATGGCCGCCGCGAAAGCTATGCCCATGTGCCGATGCCGCGCATGACCAACACCTACATGCTCAACGGCGACAAGACCAAGGACGAGATCGTCGCCAGCATCAAGCGCGGGCTGTACGCCACCAACTTCGGCGGCGGCCAGGTCGACATCACCAGCGGCAAGTTCGTGTTCTCGGCCAGCGAGGCCTACTGGGTCGAGAACGGCAAGATCCTGTACCCGGTCAAGGGCGCCACCATCATCGGCAACGGGCCCGAGGCGCTCAAGCGCGTCAGCATGATCGGCAACGACCTGGCGCTGGACAGCGGCGTGGGCGTGTGCGGCAAGGACGGGCAGAGCGTGCCGGTGGGCGTGGGCCAGCCCACGCTGCGCATCGACGGCATGACGGTGGGCGGCACCGCCTGACCCACCCGCGGCGGCCGCGGTGCCCGACAGCAGCAGCGCACCCACCGCCGGCCCGGCGCCGGTGCGGCTGTTCTACAGCTATGCGCATGAGGACGAGAAGCTGCGCGATGAGCTGGAGCGCCATCTCAAGATCCTGCAGCACCGCCGGCTGATCCAGCCCTGGCACGACCGTGCCATCGTGCCCGGCGCGCTGTGGGACCAGGCCATCGACCAGCAGCTGCTGCAGGCCGATCTGGTGCTGCTGCTGCTGAGCTCGTACTTCATGGGCTCCGACTACATCCTGGGCGTGGAGCTGAAGACCGCCTTGCGCCGCGCCGCCGAGGGCAGCGCGGTGGTGGTGCCCATCCTGCTGCGCCCGCTCGACCTGGACGGCCTGGACAGCGCCGATCTGCCGATGGCGCCGCTGCTGCAGCGCCAGGGCCTGCCGCGCGACCTGAAGGCGGTGACCAGCTGGCGCCAGCGCGAGGAGGCCTGGGTCAGCGTGTCCAAGGGCCTGCGCAGCACGGTGGCGGATCTCCAGGCCCGTCGCGCAGCGTCGGGCGTGCAGGCGCTGGCAGACGTGTCGCCGGTGGCGATGTTCAGCGCTGCCCCGGCTGCGCCGGTGGCCGACCCGCTGCTGGACGCGGTGCTGGACAACGCCGCCGCCGGCATCCTGGCCGCGCAGCAGGCACGTGGCGGCGCCGCGCCGTCGCACGCCGCCCTGCACCGCCAGGCGCTGGCGCTGATCGACTGCGACCATCTGCCCCGCGTGCTGTGGGTGGATGACCATCCCGAGGGCAACCTGGCCGAAGCCGACATGCTGGCCCGGCTGCAGATCGAGCTGGTGCAGGTGCGCAGCACCGACGAGGCGCTGGCGCGGCTGCGCACCGACCCCGAGCGCTTCGACCTGGTGCTGACCGACTGGCAGCGCCATGCCGAGGCGCCCGACGCTTGTCTTGGCCTGCAGCAGGCGCTGCAGCAGGCCGGGCTGGGCGTGCCGCTGGTGGTCTACCACGCCGCCTTCGACCCCGCCGAGCGCCAAGGCCGGGCCGACCGTGCACGCAGGGCCGGCCTGTTCGGCGAGGCGGTGTTGCCGGGCGAGTTGCTGGCGCTGGTGCAGGCGGTGCTGCGGCGCGGTTAGGGCGGCGACGGGGCCGCCAGGCTGCTGCTGCACCAGGCCGTGGTCCTTGGCCTCGGCGCGTGCGCGGCGCTACGCGCCGGCTCTGCCGCCGCCTGGTGTCGCCGGCAGGTCGAGGCGGTAGCCCACGCCGTACACGCTGGCAATGCAATCGGGCCCGTACATGGCCGCCTGCAACTTGCGGCGCAGGTTCTTCACGTGGCTGTCGACGGCGCGGTCGCTCACGTCGCGGAAGTCGGCGTGGATGGCGTCCAGCAGCTGCGCGCGCGCAAACACGCGGCCCGGTTGCTGCAGCAGCGTGCGCAGCAGCCGCCATTCGATCGGCGTGAGCGGCAGCACCTGGCCGTTCCACCAGGCGCGCTGGGCGGCGTCGTCCAGGGCGAAGCTGCCCACATCCAGGCTGGGCGCTGCGACCAGGCCCGGCAGCCGGCCCTGGGAGCGCCGCAGCAGCGCGCCCACCCGGGCCACCACCTCGCGTGGGCTGTAGGGCTTGCAGAGATAGTCGTCGGCGCCGATCTCCAGACCGACGATGCGGTCGATCTCGTCGACCCGGGCCGTCAGCATCAGGATGGGCACGGCCGAGGTCCGGCGGATCTGGCGGCACACCTCCATGCCGTCCAGGCCCGGCAGGTTCAGGTCCAGCAGCACGGCCGCCGGTGGCTCGGCGGCACAGGCCCGCAGCGCTGACGGGCCGTCTTGTGCCACGCGCGGTTCGTAGCCCGCGGCGCGCAGGTAGTCGCACAGCAGCGCCGCCAGCTTGTCTTCGTCTTCCACCACCAGCACCCGGCGCTCGTCAGTCATGCGCTGCCCTGCGGGTGCAGGTGCAAGGTGACCACCACGCGCAGGCCGCCCAGCGGCGACGTGCCGGCCTCGATGTGCCCGCCATGGCTGCGCGCGATGGCGCGGCAGATGGCCAGGCCCAGGCCGCTGCCGCCCAGGCGCCTGCTGCGCGAGGCGTCGGCACGGAACAGCGGCTCGAACAGGCGCACGTGGTCGGCTGTGGGCACGCCAGGCGCACTGTCGTCGATGGACAGCACGGCCTGGCCCGCGCTGCCCGGCCGCAGCTGCAGCGCGATGCGGCCAGGCGCGTCGGTGTAACGCAGGCTGTTCTCCAGCAGGTTGGACAGCAACTGGCCGACGCGCTGCGAATCCCACTGCGCCAGTGGCGGCGCGCCGGCGGCGTCCAGCGCCAGCTGCAACCCCGCGGCCTGGGCACGGGCCTGCACCCGGGCCAGCGCGTCATTCAGCAGGGCTGCGGGCTGCACCGGCGCAAAGCTGCAGGGCAGGGCGCGCAGGTCGGACATCGCCAGCTGGTGGAAGTCGTCCACCAGCCGCGTCACGCGCGCCACCTCTTCCTGCAACGACAACATGGCCTGCGCAGTGCGCGGGCGCACGCCGTCCACCAGGGCTTCCACCTCGCCGCGCAGCACCGCCAGCGGTGTGCGCATCTCGTGGGACAGCTCAGCCATCCAGCGCCGGCGGCTGGCTTCCAGCTGCTGCAGCGACGCGGCCATGGCGTTGATGTCGCGCGACAGGTCGGCCAGTTCGTAGTTGCCATGCGGCGCCAGGCGCACATCGAAGGCGCCCTGTGCGAGGCGGCGCGCGGCGTGCTGCACGTCCCGCACTGGGCGCAGCCAGCGCCGCCCGGCCCACACCGCGCCCGCCACCGCCAGCAGCATCAGCAGCACTGCCGTCAGCACGATGCCGCGGTACTGGCGCGCCAGGAAGGCCGCGTCCACGTCCGCCGTTGCAAACGGCGCGCGCGCCAGCAACGCCTGCGCCACGGTGCGGCCGGCCACGACGATGGGCCGCTTGGCCGCCACGTCCTGCGGCGCCAGTGGGCGCCCCGCCAAGGGCCGGCCCGCGGCGTCGATCAGGCTCAGCCGATCGGCGGTGCGCTGGGCGCTCGGCGGTGGCCGCCCGCCCGGGCCCGGCGGGTGTGGAGGCTCGCCTGGCCCACCGGGCCCACCGAAGCCAGGGCCGGGGCGCGGCGGCGCGCCGTCTGATGGCGCCATGGCCTCGAACAGCGGCCGCAAGGCGCCCGGTGGCCCCGACAAGGCCGCCAGGCCGCGGTCGGCCACGGCAGCCGCGGCGACCGCGGCAAAGCGGTCCAGCCAGTGTTCGTCCTGGGCGCGCAGGTAGTCGCTGAAGCCGGCGCGCAGGTTCCAGGCCACGGCTGCGCCCAGCACGGTCACGGCCAGCAGCACCGCGCCCAACAGCAGCAGCACCAGTTGGTGGACGAGGGACAGCCGCAGATGGCGCGGTTCGGCAAGGGGCATGGTGCGGCGATCGTAGCCGCGGGCCTGTCGGCGATTGCGGAGGCCGCCTCCACAGTGTCTCCACGCTGGCTGCGCGTTCGGGCGGCAACGTGGCGCCATCTCAGCATCCCGGCACCCGTTCATGATGACCCACCGAAGCCTCCGCCTGTCCACGTTCGGCGCCGCCCTGAGCCTGATGGTTGCCCTGCTGGCCGCCTGCGGCGGCGGCGGAGCGGCCGATACGAGCGCCACCGCCGACATGACCATCCAGAGCAGCAGCATGGCCACTGAAGCCGACCGGGTGGCCGTGGGCGACCTGCTGTTCCATGACACGCGCCTGTCGGCGGCCGGCAACCTGGCCTGCGTCAGCTGCCATGTGCAGGCGCGTGGCCATGCCGACGCCGAAGGCGTGGTCCTGCCGCTGGGCGGCCCGGCCCGCGACCAGCCAGGCCTGCGCAGCTCGCTGAGCCTGAACTATCTGAACGACAACCGCCCCTTCGCCTTCGACGACCAGGACCGCCCGACGGGCGGCTTCACCTGGGACGGGCGGGCCGACAGCCGCGCCGCACAGGCCCTGGGCCCGCTGCTGGCCGCCAACGAGATGGCCCACGCCAGCAGCGCCGCGGTGGTGGCCCGCGTGCGCACGCTGCCCTATTTCGGGCAGTTGCTGTCCGCCACGGCCCTGGGCACCGCCGCCAGCGACGCCGAGGTGCTGCAAGCCCTGCAGACAGCGCTGCAGTCCTACCAGTCCGGCGACCCGGACTACCAGCCCTTCAACAGCAAGTTCGACGCCGTGCAGGACGGCCGCGCCAGCTTCACCGCGCAGGAAGCGCGCGGGCTGCGTCTGTTCAACAGCCCGCAGCAGGGCAACTGCGCCAGCTGCCACAGCAGCACACCGCCAGCCGGGCAGACGCGGGCGCTGTTCACCAACTTCGGCTACTTCGCCTTGGGTGTTCCGCGCAACCGCAGCGCGGCCACGGCCGACCCGGCGTTCTTCGACATGGGCTTGTGCGGCCCGGTGCGCACCGACCTGGCCCACCGCACCGACCTGTGCGGCAAGTTCAAGGTGCCGACCTTGCGCAACGTGGCGCTGACCGCGCCCTACTTCCACAACGCCGCGGCGGCGACGCTGCAGGACGCGGTGTCGTTCTACGCCACGCGCGACACCGACCCGGCGCGCTGGTACCCGGTGGCCGACGGCGTGGTCGACAAGTTCAATGACCTGCCCTTGGCCTACCGCGGCAATGTCAACCAGCAGCCGCCGTTCGGCCTGCAGCCCGGACAGGCACCGCGGTTGAGCGCGCAGGATGTGCAGGACCTGGTCGCCTTCCTGGGCACGCTGACCGATGGCTTCGTGCCTTGACCTGGCGCTGCGCCGCGCCCGTGGCTGGGCGCCAGGGCCCGCGGTGGTGGCCGGCGCTCAGTCGGCCAGGCGCTGCACCTGCAGTCGCGGGCGCAGCGGGTCATCCACGGACACGCTGAATTGGTAGCGGCCCGCGCGGTCGACCGCCAGGCGCAGGTTGTCGCCCATCGGCGCCAGCCGCACGTCCTGGCCCGGGCGGATGGGGCCGGCGCCCAGCGCGGCGCCCAGGTTCAGGCTGTCCCAGTCGGCGGCGGCCACCTTGAACTCGGCCAGGCCGGCGGGCAGGGTGATGATCAGCGCCCAGGGGTGGTTGGCGCCCGGCTCGGCCGGTGTGTTGAAAGCCGCGTCGGTGCCCCAGCCATTCATGTTGCCGCGCAGCAGCGGCACTGGGGCCGGACCACCGGCCAGTGGTGGCGCCGTCTGCTGCAGGCGCACTGGCGTGTCACCGTCCAGTCGGATCACGCTGCCCGGGCCGGCCGTGCCAGCCGGGCTGAACAGCAGGTCGAAGGGGCGGTTCTCCACCGCGAACCGGGTGGCCGACAGCGGCACCAGCGGTGCCCGCTGCCAGCCGCCGTCGCGCAGATGGGCCACGCCGTCCAACACTTCCACGGCCACCGACTGACCACCGCCGCGGTACAGGCCCTCCAACGCGGCCAGGTCGGCCGGCGCCAGGGCTTGCGCCACGACCTGGCGGGGCGCGTGGGCGGCCCAGCCCACTTCACGCGCGACGGCGCGCAGCAGGGCTTGCGCCAGCGCGGTGCCGCCCTGCCCATTGGTCATCACCACCACCGCATGCTGCGGGCCGCGCGGGTTGGCGCTGGCCGCCAGCAGCGCTTCGAAGCCGGCGTTCAGCCCCAGGTGGCCAAACAGCGGCTCGCCAGCGCGGGTGTCCAGCACCCAGCCCAGGCCGAAGCCGCCAGCCTGTGGCGTGAGCATCTGCTGTGCCCGTGCCGGTGTCAGCAGCCGGCTGGGGCGGCCGGCCAGGGCGGTCTGCAACTCGGCAGCCACCCGCCCCAACTCGGTCGGCGTGGTCCACAGGCCGGCGGCGGCCAGCTCGGGGTAGGTGTGCCAGCGGCCGGGCAATGGTCGGCCCTGCTGGTGGCCACTGGCGGCGTCTGGCGCCGCCAGTGCCGGCAGTGGCTGGGCGAAGCTGCTGCGGTCCATGCCCAGCGGTGCCAGCACGGCGGCCTGCATCCAGGCGCCAAACGGCTGGCCAGCGCGCTCGGCCATCAGTGCCTGCAGCAGCACGTAGCCGCCACCGGAGTACCGGGCCTCGCGGCCGACCGGGCCATCCACCCGCACCGGTGGCGAGTTGGCCGGCGCCGCGCCCGCCAGCACCTGCGCGGTGGTGGGGACCGCCTCGCCCACGGCATAGCCCTGGAAGCCCGAGACCGACAGGCCCGCCGTGTGGCTGAGCAGCTGGCGCGGCGTGATGGCGCCAGGCGCCTGCCAGCCGGGCACGCCCCGGCCGATGTCGGCGTCCAGCGCCAGCTTGCCGGCTTCTGCCAGCAGCACCGCGCCCAGGGCCGCCACCGGCTTGGAGATCGATGCGGCCTGGAACAGGGTGGTGGCGTCGACCGCACCACCCAGGGCCGCATCGCGATGGCCCCAGGCCCGGGCCCAGGCGAGTTGCCCGTCACGGAACACCGCCAGGCTGACTGCCGGCACCCCGGCGGCGGCCATGCGGGCCTGCAGGGTCTGCGGCCGGCTGTGCTGGGTGACGATGGCGTCGGGCAGGTCGGCGATGACCCGGGCGATCAGCGCATCGTCCGGCACCGTCTGCGCCCGGGCCTGGCCTGGTGCCCCTGTGGCCAGGGCGACCACCACGGCCAGCGTGGTCTGCAGCAGCGCCGGGCGCATGCGGTTGTCAGTCCTCGGCCTGCTCGCCCAGGAACCCGCCGCTCTGGTGCGCCCACAGCCGCGCATACAGCCCGCCGGCGGCCAGCAGTTCGTCGTGCCGGCCCTGCTCGACGATGCGGCCGGCGTCCATCACCACCAGCCGGTCCATGGCGGCGATGGTGGACAGGCGGTGGGCGATGGCCACCACCGTCTTGCCCTCCATCAGCCGGTACAGGCTGGCTTGGATGGCGGCCTCCACCTCGCTGTCGAGCGCGCTGGTGGCTTCGTCCAGCAGCAGGATGGGTGCGTCCTTCAGCATCACCCGGGCGATGGCGATGCGCTGGCGCTGGCCGCCCGAGAGCTTGACGCCGCGCTCGCCCACATGGGCGTCGTAGCCCTGGCGGCCCTTGGCGTCCGCCAGTCCGGCGATGAAGGCCGCGGCCTCGGCGCGCTCGGCGGCGGCGCGCATCGCGCCGTCGCCGGCGTCGGGCCGGCCGTACAGGATGTTGTCGCGCACGCTGCGGTGCAGCAGGCTGGTGTCCTGCGTCACCATGCCCACCTGGGCGCGCAGGCTGTCCTGCGTCACCCGGGCGATGTCCTGGCCGTCGATCAGGATGCGCCCGCCCGCCACGTCATGGAAGCGCAGCAGCAGGTTCACCACCGTGCTCTTGCCGGCGCCGGACCGGCCCACCAGGCCGATCTTCTCGCCGGGCTTGATCACCAAGTCCAGCCCGTCGATCACCGTCTTCGTGCCGCCGTAGGCGAAGTGCACGCCCTCCAGCCGGATTTCGCCCTGGCGCACCACCAGCGGCCGGGCTTCGGGCGCGTCCACCACCGCGCGCGGGCGGCTCAGCATCTGGATGCCGTCGGCCACCGTGCCCACGTGCTCGAACAGCGTGGCCATCTCCCACATGATCCAGTGCGAGATGCCGTTCAGCCGCAGGGCCATTGCGGTGGCAGCGGCCACCGCGCCGATGCCCACGTCGCCCCGCATCCACAGCGCCAGCGCGGTGCCGGCAATGCCCATCACCAGGGCCATGCTCAGCGCGTGGATCAGGATCTCGAAGCCGCTGGCCAGCCGCATCTGCGCATGCACCGTGGCGAGGAACTCGGCCATCGCGCCCCGGGCATGGGCGGCCTCGCGCCGGTCGTGCGCAAACAGCTTGACGGTGGCGATGTTGGTGTAGGCGTCGGTGATGCGTCCGGTCATCAGGCTGCGGGCATCGGCCTGGTTCTGCGACACGCGGGCCAGTCGCGGCACGTAGTGGTTCAAAGTCAGGCCGTACAGCACCAGCCAGCCCAGCAGCGGCGCCAGCATCCAGGCGTTGAAACTGCCCACCACCAGCACCAGGGTGACGAAGTAGATGACGATGAACACCAGGATGTCGCACAGGATCATCCACACGTCGCGCACGGCCAGTGCCGTCTGCATCACCTTGGCGGCCACCCGGCCGGCGAACTCGTCGCCGTAGAAGCCCATGCTCTGGCCCAGCATCAGGCGGTGGAAGTTCCAGCGCAGCCGCATCGGGAAGTTGCCCGACAGCGCCTGCTGCTTGAGCATCGACTGCATCGCCACCAGCGCGGTGCTGCCCACCAGCACGGCGGCCAGCGCCAGCAGCTTGTCGCCTTCGTCGGCCCACAACCGCTCGGGCGGCACCTTGGCCAGCCAGTCCACCAGGTTGCCGAGCCAGGCATACAGCAGCGCCTCGAACACGCCGATGGCGGCGGTGAACCCGGTCATCGCCGCGATCCACTTGCCCAGGCCCTGGGTGCTGGCCCGCATGAACGGCCAGAAGCCCGCCGGCGGCGTGGCCGCCGGGGCCTCGGGGTAGGGGTCGACCAGGCGCTCGAAGGCGGCGAAAACGCCCATGTCAGTCTTCGTCCTGCACGTCCTGCCCGCGCGCCAGCCGTTCACTGCGCCAGTACACATCGTCGCCACCCCGGCCGTCGAGGTTGGCGCGGTTGAGCACCCGCGCCAGCACGAACATCAGGTCACTCAGCCGGTTCAGGTACTGGCGCGGCGCGTCGTTCACCGGCTCCTGCAGCGCCAGGTGCACCACCGCGCGCTCGGCGCGGCGGGCGATGGTGCGGCTGACATGCGCCAGCGCCGCGCTGCGGGTGCCGGCCGGCAGGATGAACTCCGCCAGGCGCGGCAGGGCGGCGTTGTGGTGGGCCAGCGCGTCGTCCAGGCGCAGCACCGCCTCATCCTTGAGCAGGGTGAAGCCGGGGATCGACAGCTCGCCGCCCAGGTTGAACAGCTCATGCTGGATGACCACCAGCAGCGTGCGCACGTCGTCGGGCAGCGGCTCGGCCAGCAGCACGCCGATGCTGCTGTTGAGCTCGTCCACGTCGCCCATGGCCATCACCCGCAGGTGGTCCTTGGGCACGCGGCTGCCGTCGCCCAAGCCGGTGGTGCCGTCGTCTCCGGTGCGGGTGGCGATCTGGGTGAGGCGGTTGGCCATGGCAAGTCCTGTGCAGCGCTGTGCGGTCGAAAGGGCGGCATCTTCGCACCACCGGCGCCGGGGCGGTGCGCAGCCCTGCACGCCATCGGGCGGGCCAAAGGGTCTACCATCGCGCGCTGCACCGAAACACCCCGGAGACAATGCATGAACGCCCCCGTCGACATCGCCAAGATGCTGCAGCCGCGCCCGGTGCCGGCGGCCATGCTGGATGCGCTCAAGGCCCGCTTCGGCGACCGTTGCAGCACCGCGCTGGCGGTGCGCGAGCAGCACGGCCGCGATGAATCGCCGTTCGAGGTGCCGCCGCCCGAGGCGGTGGTGTTCGCCGAAAGCACCGCCGATGTGGCCGCCGCTGTGGCGCTGGCCGCGCAGTTCGAGGTGCCGGTGATCGCCTACGGCACTGGCTCGTCGCTGGAAGGCCACCTGCTGGCGGTGCAGGGCGGCATCAGCATCGATGTGTCGCGCATGAACCAGGTGCTGCGCATCAACGACGAGGACCTCACCGTCACCGTGCAGCCCGGCGTCACCCGCAACCAGCTGAACAACGCCATCCGCCACACCGGGCTGTTCTTCCCGATCGACCCCGGCGCCGACGCCAGCATCGGCGGCATGGCCGCCACCCGCGCCAGCGGCACCAACGCCGTGCGCTACGGCACCATGCGCGAGAACGTGCTGGCGCTGGAAGTGGTCACCGCCAGCGGCGAGACCATCCGCACCGGCACCCGCGCCAAGAAGAGCAGCGCCGGCTACGACCTCACCCGCCTGATGGTCGGCAGCGAAGGCACGCTGGGCATCCTCACCGAGGTCACCGTCAAGCTCTACCCGCAGCCTGAATCGGTGTCGGCGGCCATCTGCCACTTCCCCAGCATCGACGCGGCGGTCAAGACCACCATCGCCATCATCCAGCTGGGCGTGCCCATCGCCCGCTGCGAACTGCTGGACGCCAACGCGGTGCGCTACGTCAACAACCACGACAAGCTCAGCCTGCGGCCCGCGCCGATGCTGCTGATGGAATTCCACGGCAGCGCCGCCGGTGTGGCCGAGCAGGCGCAGACGGTGCAGGAGGTGGCGCGCGACCACGGCGGTGAAGACTTCCAGTGGGCCACCACGCCGGAGGATCGCACCAGGCTCTGGACGGCCCGCCACCGCGCCTACTTCGCCGGCATGTCGTCCAACCCCGGCTGTCGCACCGTCACCACCGACACCTGCGTGCCGATCAGCCGCCTGGCCGAGTGCATCGGCCAGGCCGTGGTCGAAGCCGACGAGGCCGGCCTGCCCTACTACATCGTGGGCCATGTGGGCGACGGCAACTTCCACATCGCCTACATGATCGACCCTGCCCAGCCCGCGCAGCGCGACACCGCCGAGCGGCTGAACCACCAGCTGGTGCACCACGCGCTGCGCCTGGATGGCACCTGCACCGGCGAGCACGGCATCGGCCTGCACAAGCAGGGCTTCCTGGTCGACGAGGCCGGCGCGGCCACGGTCGACATGATGCGGCTGCTCAAGCGGGCGCTGGATCCCAAGAACATCCTCAACCCCGGCAAGATCTTCGCCCTGTAGCGGTGTGGCCCGGGGGGGCGTGGAACAATTTGGTGCTCTTCGCGTTCTCAGGCCGGTACAGCCTGAATGCCATGCCCCACACGCCGCCCACCTACACCGTCGATGATTTCGACTTCGCGCTGCCGCCGCAGCTGATCGCCCAGCACCCGGCGGCCCAGCGCAGTGGTTCGCGCCTGCTCGACGGCACCGGCCATGCGCCGGCGGATCTGCATTTCACCGACCTGCCCGGCCTGCTGGCCCCGGGCGACCTGCTGGTGTTCAACGACACCCGGGTCATCAAGGCGCGGCTGTTCGGCGAGAAGCCCACCGGCGGCGCGGTCGAGGCGCTGATCGAGCGCGTGCTTCCCTCCCACGATGGCGGCACCCACGAGGTGCTGGCCCACCTGCGCGCCAGCAAGAGCCCGCGCCCGGGCACCACCGTGCGCTTCGCCGGTGGGGCGTTCAACGCCGAGGTGCTGGGCCGCGGCGGGCCCGATGGCGGCCTGTTCCACCTGCGCTTTCCGTCCGACCCCTTCGCCCTGCTGGAAGCGCACGGCCATGTGCCGCTGCCGCCCTACATCACCCATGCCGATGGTGCCGACGACGTGGCGCGCTACCAGACAGTGTTTGCCGACAAGCCCGGCGCGGTGGCCGCGCCCACCGCGTCGTTGCACTTCGACGCCGGCGTGCTGGCGGCGCTGGCCGCGCGTGGCGTGCAGCGCGCACGGGTCACCCTGCATGTGGGTGCCGGCACCTTCCAGCCGGTGCGCAGCACCGCGCTGGCCGAGCACAAGATGCACAGCGAGTGGTACGACGTGCCGCAGATCACGGTGGACGCCATCGCCCGCACCCGGGCCGCGGGCGGGCGCATCGTGGCCGCCGGCACCACCACGCTGCGGGCGCTGGAGTCAGCCGCGTTGTCGGGCACGCTGCTGCCCGGCGCGCGCGAGACCGACGTGTTCATCACTCCCGGCTTCCCGTTTCGCGTCGTCGACCGGCTGGTCACCAACTTCCACCTGCCGCGCAGCACCCTGCTGATGCTGGTGTCGGCCTTTGCCGGCCATGCCCATGCCCGGGCGCTGTACCGCCATGCCATCGAATCGGGCTACCGCTTCTTCAGCTATGGGGATGCCATGCTGCTGGAGCGGCGCGCCGGGTGAGCACTTGTCCGTAAACTGGGCGTCTCCACGTCAACAGGTGCCCAACGCCATGATCATCCGCCCCCTGCTGGCCGCAGCCGTCCTGCTGTCGACGTCGGCCGCGTTTGCCAAACCGCCGCAGTACCTGATCCTCGACCATTCCACGGAGGCGGTGATGGACAAGGCCGGCGCCTTGGCCATCTGGAAGACGCAGATGGACCAGAAGCGCGTGACCCGCATCGCCAAGCTGTACCCGGTGGCCAAATGGGGCTTCATCAGCCAGGTCGAGGGCGGGTTCACGCCCGACAAGGGCTGCGTGATCACGGCGCGCGCCATGCTGGTGCCGCGCATCGTGGCCAACCGGCTGGTGTTCAAGCCCGAGAAGTCGGCCACCACCTTCGGCAGCGTGGCCAATGCCACCGTCGACCAGTGCAAGGCCCTGGCCGGCGACAAGCTCAAGGAAGCGATCGCGGCGGTCGATTCGTCGCTGGCGACGCAGTAGCCCGAGGCTGTCGCGGCGCTGCGGCCCGCCGCGCTGTCGCAGCGCGCCACAACCGTGTTCCATGCTGGCGAAATGGCCAGCTGATTTGCGTTTGGTCAATGGACGGCGCATGCGGCACCGCACCATGGCGGCATCGGCCTCTTGGTCTGTTGGTGGAGCCACCATGTCCCTTCCCCGCATCACCCTGGCCGCGGTCACTGTTGCCCTGGCCACCACCGGCGCCCAGGCCGCCGGCAACGACGCCACCATGCGCAAGCTGGCCACCGGCGCCGGCTGCATGGCCTGCCACCACATCGAGCCCGGCGGCAAAGGCCCCGATGGCCTGCCGCCCATCAGTCCGGCCTGGCGCGAGGTGTCGGCCAAGTACAAGGGGCAGAAAGACGCTGCAGCCAAGCTCACCCACACCGTGCTGACCGGCTCCAACCTGTACGAGAGCCACTGGAAGGGCAAGGTCTCTGGCCTGGCCATGCCGCCCAATGCGGTGGCCATCCAGGAGGCCGACGCCAGGGCCCTGGTGAAGTGGATCCTGTCGCTGGAAGCGGGCAAGAAGTCCTGATCGGCCGGGCTCGGGCGGCCCCGGAGCGGGCTGCCACAATCCTGGGCATGCTCCGTTTCGACCTTCTCACCACCGAGGGCCAGGCCCGCCGCGGCCGCCTGACGCTGAACCACGGAGTGGTCGAGACGCCCATCTTCATGCCGGTGGGCACCTACGGCACCGTCAAGGGCGTGCTGCCGCAGTCGTTGCATGCCATGGGCGCGCAGATCATCCTGGGCAACACCTTCCACCTGTGGCTGCGCCCGGGGCTGGACGTGATCGCCCAGTTCAAGGGCCTGCACGGCTTCGAGGGCTGGACCAAACCCATCCTCACCGACAGTGGTGGCTTCCAGGTCTGGAGCCTGGGCGGCTCCGACGGCACCGGCCGCAAGATCAGCGAGGAGGGCGTGCGCTTTGCCTCGCCGGTCAATGGCGACAAGCTGTTCCTCACGCCCGAGGTCAGCATGCAGGTGCAGGCCGTGCTGGACAGCGACATCGTCATGCAGTTCGACGAATGCACGCCCTACCAGACCGCCGGCCACCTGACGACCGAGGCCGAGGCGCGCCAATCGATGGAGCTGAGCCTGCGCTGGGCGCAGCGCTGCAAGGCCGAGTTTGGCCGTCTGGAGAACCGCAATGCGCTGTTCGGCATCGTGCAGGGCGGCATGTTCGAGCACCTTCGGCAGGAAAGCCTGGACGCTCTGGTGGCGATGGACTTCCCCGGCTACGCCATCGGCGGCGTCAGCGTGGGCGAGCCCAAGGACGAGATGCTGCGCATCATGGCGCACACGCCGCACCGCCTGCCGGCGCACAAGCCGCGCTACCTGATGGGCGTGGGCACGCCCGAGGACCTGGTCGAAGGCGTGGCCATGGGCGTGGACATGTTCGACTGCGTGATGCCCACCCGCAATGCCCGCAACGGCCACCTGTTCACCCGCTTCGGCGACCTGCGCATCCGCAATGCCCGCTACAAGACCGATGCCCGGCCGATCGACGAGACCTGCGGCTGCCAGGCCTGCAAGGGCATGGGCGGCACCTTCGGCGCCGAGGAGGCCGAGCCGGTGCCGGGCGCCGGGGGCGCCAGCCGCGCCTACCTGCACCACCTGGACCGGTGCGGCGAGATGCTGGGCCCCATGCTCACCAGCATCCACAATCTGCACTTTTACCTGCAACTGATGCGCGAGATGCGTGACGCGCTGGACGCCGGCCGTTTCACAGCCTGGCGCGCGCAGTTCCACACCGACCGGGCCCGCGGCGTCTAGCCGCTCCCCACCCAACCACCCCACACGCGCCGGCCCGCACGCGGCCCGCGCCTTCTACCGGACACCCACCGCCCCATGGCGACATCCACCCGATCAAGGCGCCAGACGCCGGCCCAGCCCGCTGACACCGGCGCCGCCGCACCGGCTGCAGCACCCTCCGTGCCGCTGGCCGAAGCCGCTGCCAAGCGGTCGACCCGCCCGCGCCGCGCTGCCACCCAGGCGCCCCCGGCTGCTGTGGCGACGACCGCCAAGCCGGTGGCCCCGGCAGCCGCCGCCAAGCCAGCGCCGAAGAAGCCTGCTGCCAAGAAAGCTGCCGCCAAGCAGGCTGCCACCACGAAGCCGGCGCCCGCCGCTGAACCTGCCGCCGCCCTGCCGCTGCCTGCAGCACCCGCCGCGAAGAAGGCTGCGGCGAAGAAGGCTGCGGCGAAACAGGTTGCGGCGAAGCAGGCTGCCACCAAGCCGGTGCCGTTGAAGAAAGCGGCGGCCAAGAAGGCCATGACCAGCAAGCCAGCGGTCAGCAAGCGAGCGGCACCCGCCCCCGCCCCCGCACCCGCACCCGCACCCGCACCCGCATTGGTGCTTGCGCCCGTGCCTGCCGCCGAGGCCGCCCAGGTCGATGAGCCCACCGCCCTGGCCGCGCCGGTTGAGATTGCTCCCCCGACCCCGACCCCGACCCCGACCCCGGTCCCACCCCCGGCGGCTGAATCCGCCGAGGCCACAGGGCGGCGCAGCCGCACCCGCGGCCGTGGCAAGTTCGCGGCCCGCCCCGACCCACAGGCCGAGGCCACCGCCCAGGCGGTGCTGGCGGTGTTGGCGGCACCGGCCGAGTCGGCCACGGTGGAGGTCCCGGTCGCGGTGCCCGCCCCGGCCCCCCAGCCGGCGCCCGCCCCGGCCCCCGCGCCAGTCGCCCCGCCCACCGGTCCGGCCCACAGCCAGCTGGTCTGCACACCCGGCGACTTCGCGCAGATCACCTGGCTGCCAGGCCATGCGTGCCCGGCCCCGCTGCGCCAGGCCGCCCAACGCCGTGTCGATGCCCAGGACCATCTGCCGCCCGAGGACGATGCTGCCTTGCCGCAACTGCTGCGCCTGGCCCAGGAAGCCGGCCACGACCTGCGCGTGGACGACGCCGTCTGGGGTCTGCTGGCCGCCCACCGCGACGCCCGCCACCGCCTGTCGGCGCTGGAGGCCGCCTACCCGGACGGCCCGGCCAGCCCGGCGCTGCAGCAATTGCTGCGCGCACCGCTGCCGCTGTTCCAGGCCGAAGGCGCGCTGTTCGCCGTGGTGGCCGGCCGGGCGCTGATCGCCGACGAGCGCGGCCTGGGCAAGAGCGTGCAGGCCATCGCCGCCGCCCAGCTGTGGCGCCGCCACTTCGGCGTGCAGCGGGTGCTGGTGCTGTGCGCGCCAGCCCAGCGCAGCGCCTGGCAGCGTGCCTGGCAGCGCTTTGCCGGCCTGCCGGCGGCCGACACCCAGGTGGTCGACGGTGGCCACCACCAGCGCCAGGCCCAATGGTCGGCGGCTGCGGGCGTGCGCATCCTGTCGCCCGAGGCGCTGCAAAGCGACGGTGCCCACCTGGCGCACTGGTCGCCCGACCTGGTGATCGTCGACGAGCCGCAGCAGCTGGGCCTGCACTCGGCCGACTGGGCCGCGCTGCAGGCTGCGCCGCACGCCCTGGTGCTGTGTGGTGCACCGCTGGCCGACCTGCCCGAGCTGATGGACTCCCTGATGGCCTGGCTCGACACCGCGCGTCTGGGCCCGCTGGCCGCGCTGCGCGAGCTGCTGGCCGCCAGCCAGGCTGGCCAAACGCTGGCCGATGCCGACATCGAGCGCCTCACCGGCGCCTTGTCACGCGGCATGCTGCAGCGCCTGCGCGCCGATGTGGCCGACCAGCTGCCGCCGGTGGTGCACACCGAACGCCTGCTGCCACTGGCCCCCGGCCAGCGCCAGGTGCATGACCAGCACGCGGCCGTGCTGCAGCGCCTGCTGGCCGGGTGGCAGGCCAGCGGCTGGTGCAGCGACAGCGACCAGTGGCGCCTGGCCCAGGCGCTGCGCGCGGTGCAGCAGGCCTGCCACCGCGCCGACCCCACCGACGCCGGCAGCGCGCTGGCTGAGTCCACCGTGCAGGCCTTGGCGGGCCAGTTGGCCGATTGGGCCGGTACCGGCGCCCCGCGGGCGGCGGTGCTGTGCCCCACCGCCGCCGACGTGGCGCCCCTCGCCGCCCGCCTGGGCGCCGCCGACGCCGCAGACGGCGCCGCGGCGCCGCTGGTGCTGGGGCCGGGTGACCTGCTGCCTGCCGGTGTCGACGTGGTCCTGCAGGTGGGCGTGCCTTGGCGCCCGCGCCGCCAGCCTGCCGGCCCGCGTGGCGAGACGCCGGCTGGCCAGCAGTGGGTGTATCTGGTGGCGCAGGACAGCATCGAATGCGGCCTGTTCGACACCCTGGCCGGCCGGCTGGACGCCCCCCGCAGCCCGGCTGACGGCGCCGCCCGTGGCTACCTGCAGGGCGACCTGCTGACCCAGTGGCTGCAGCAGTTGCAGGCCGCCTGGGCTGCGACGCCGACCCCCGCCGCCTGACGGCTGCAGCCCCCCGCGGGATGACCGCGACCCTGCTGCACACCGCCGCCCGCATGCTGCGCCGCCTGGGCAGCCTGCTGCTGGCGCTGCTGATCCTGTTCGAAGAGTGGGGCTGGGAGCCGCTGCACCGGTTGCTGATCCGGCTCGGCCGGCTGCCAGTGCTGCGCCCGCTGGAGGCCTGGATCGCCCGGCTACCGCCACATGCCGCGCTGGTGGTCTTCCTGGTGCCGGCGCTGGCGCTGCTGCCGGTCAAGCTGCTGGCGCTGGGCCTGATCGCCCAGGGCCAGCGGCTGCTGGGCCTGGGTGTGATCCTCGCGGCCAAGCTGCTGGGCACGGCGGTGGTGGCGCGGCTGTTCGCGCTGACACAGCCGGCGCTGATGCAACTGCCCTGGTTTGCCCGCGTCTACAGCCGCTGGTCGGCCTGGAAGGCGGCGCTGCTGGCCCAGGTGCGGGCGACCTGGGCGTGGCGGGCGGCGCGGGTGTTGCGCCGCCGGCTGCGGCGCGGCTGGGCGCGCTGGCGCGGCTGAGCGAGCGTCACCAGAACTGCCACTGCCCCGAGGCCACCACCCAGATGCCCAGGGCGCCGTTGGTCACCGCATGGGCGATCACCGCCGTCCACAGCCGCCCGGTGCCACGGTACAGCAGCGCATAGGCCAGGCCGGCCACGATGGCCGCCAGCCACAGCGGGTGCGCCAGCATGAAGACGAAGGTCGACAGCAGCACCGCCTTGAAGCCGGTGCGCTGCGGGTCCACGCCCTGGAACACCGGGCTCTGCACCCAGCGCATCAGGAACGAGCGCCAGAACAGCTCTTCCATCACCGGCACCAGCAGGGCTGCACCGAGCCAGCGCACGATGATCAGCGGCCACAGCAGCTGGCCGGCGGCGTCCGCCGGCACAAAGGCGGCGGTGGGCTCGCCGATCTGCATCCAGGGTGCGTCCAGGTGGATCCACAGCACGAACACGCCCAGCCCCACGCCCACCGACAGCAGGATTTCTGGCAGATCGGGCCAGTTGGCGCGGGCCAGTTCGCCGTACTCGCGCCACCAGACCGCCAGCATGCCGCCCACCACCACCAGGTTGGCGGCATACAGCCAGCGGGTGTCGAAGCCCCAGCTGCCGTCGCTGGGCGCCATGCCGCGCAGTGCCAGCAAGGCCATGAAGGCCACGAAAGGCAACAGGCGCAGCCAGGCGGCGCGGGAGAGGTTCATGGGGCAGGGGTCACGACGGAAGACGGATCAAACTGTACGGTTGAAGCCGCCGATGCTTTCCCCCTCTGCGGTGGGGGTTGCGCCGGAGGCGCCGTGGCTTACCGCACGGTCTGCGATGTTGGCTGCAGCAGCAGCGCCACCTGCTGGCGCAGCCCGTCGGGCGACAGGCCGTGCGGCGTCAGCGGTGGCCCAGCCACCAGCGCCACCCGGCTGAACAGGTCACGCCGCCGCGGCCGTGCCCGGGCCGCGCCACCTTCGACCCGGGAGAAGAACGACCCCCACAGGTTGTGCAGCGCCACCGGCACCACCGGCACCGCGCGCCGCTGCAGGACTGTCATCACCCCGTCCTGGAACGGCCGCAGCGGGCCGTCGCGGCCGATGCTGCCTTCCAGGAAGATGCACAGCAGCTCGCCGTCGGCCAGCACCCGGTCGGCGGCCTCGAAGGCGGCGGCATGGGCCGCCGGGACGCCGCGCTCGGACGCGACCGGGATGGCCTTGGCCAGCCGGAACAGCCAGCCCAGCACCGGCACCGCCAAGGCACGGTGGTCCATCATGAAGCGCAGCGGCCGCGGGCTGGCGGCCATCAGCAGCAGCGCGTCGATGTGGCTGACGTGGTGGCACACCACCACCGCCGCGCCGCGCGTGGGCAGGTGCTGGTCGCCCTGCACGTCGACGCGGTAGACCAGCCGCGACAGCCCGAAGGCGACGAAGCGCAGCAGGTACTCGGGCACCAGTAGGAAGACGTAGGCACCCACCGCCACGTTCAGCAGCGCGGTGGCCAGGAAGACCTCGGGCACGGTGAAGCCTGCCCCCAACATGAAGCCCGCCCCCAGCGAGCTGACGATCATGAACAGCGCGTTGAGGATGTTGTTGGCCGCGATGATGCGCGCCCGGTGGCTGGGCTGGCTGCGCAGCTGGATCAGCGCATACATCGGCACGCTGTACACGCCCACGCTCAGCGCCAGCAGGAACAGGTCGGCCACCACGCGCCAATGGGCCGGCTGCGCCAGGAAGGCGCTCAAGCCCTGCACCGGCACCGCCGGCAGGCCGCGCGCGGCGAAGTACAGGTCGATGGCGAAGACGCTCATGCCGATGGCGCCGGCCGGCACCAGGCCGATCTCCACATGCCGGCGCGATGCCACCTCGCACAGCAGTGCGCCGATGCCCACGCCCACCGAGAACACCACCAGCAGCAGCGACGCCACATGCGCGTCGCCGTGCAGCACGCCCTTGGCGAAGGCCGGGAAGTTCGCCAGGAACACCGCGCCGAAGAACCACATCCAGCTGATGCCCAGCAGCGAGCGGAACACCACCACGTCCTGCCGCGCCAAGACCAGGTTGCGCCAGGTCTCGGTGAACGGGTTCCAGTTGATCTGCAGGCCGGGGTCGGTGGCCGGCGAGTGCGGCACCGCCTGCGCCGCCCAGCGCCCGGCCAGCGCCACCGCGAAGCAGGCCACCGCCACGGCGGTGGGCCCGATCTGCGGCAGCGCGATCAGCACCCCGCCGGCCAGGCTGCCCAGCAGGATGGACACGAAGGTGCCCATCTCCACCATGCCGTTGCCGCCGGTCAGCTCACGCTCGCTCAGGTGCTGCGGCAGGTAGGCGAACTTCACCGGGCCGAACAGCGTGGAGTGCAGGCCCATCAGGAACACGCAGGCCAGCAGCAGCGCCGCGTTCGCGGTCAGGAAGCCCAGCGCCGCGGCCGCCATGATGGCGATCTCCAGGTTCTTGACGAAGCGCATCAGGCGCGACTTCTCCAGCTTGTCGGCCAGTTGGCCGCTGGTGGCCGAGAACAGCACGAACGGCAGGATGAACAGCGCGCCGATCACCAGGCCGGCCAGGCCCTCGGGCAGCCAGGGCACCTGCAGCTGGTAGGTGACCAGCACGGTGAAGGCGAACTTGAACAGGTTGTCGTTGCCCGCGCCCAGGAATTGCACCCAGAAGAACGGGCCGAAGCGGCGCTGGCGCAGCAGGGCGAACTGGTTGGGCTGGGGGTCGGTGGGGTGATCGCTCACGGGTGCTCCGGCGGGGCTGGTGGCCGCAATGTAGTGCGGCAAGGCGTCGGGGTTGATGTCGTCTTGCCTTGCCCCCGGACCACAATGCCGCCACCCCCAACTTGGAGTCCCCTGCCCCATGTCGAATGACAGCCTGCTGGCCAGCCTGGTCGCCCAAGCGGGCAAAGCCGCCATCCTGTGGCGCCGCCTGCAAGGGCCGATGCCGGCGCAAGCCGTGGGCGCCGCGCCCACCATCCCGGCGGCCAAGCCCCAGGGCAGCCTGCCCACGCTGAAGATGCCCACCGCCCAGGGTTGGGCCGCCGGGCAGCTGCCCACGGCCGCGCCGGGGCTGCGCGTCAACGCCTTCGCCAGCGGCTTGAAGCACCCGCGCTGGTTGCATGTGCTGCCCAACGGCGATGTGGCCGTGGCCGAGGCGCTGTTCGAGCCCGGCCCGGTGAAGACCCTGTTCGGCCACGCCATGGTGGCCACCATGCGCCGCGCCGCGGCGGTGGGCCCCAGCCCCAACCGCATCACCCTGCTGCGCGACGCCGACGGCGACGGCGTGGCCGAGGTGCAGACGCCGTTGCTCGAAGGCCTGCGCCAGCCCTTCGGCATGGCCCTGGTGGGCGACCAGTTCTACGTCGGCAACACCGACGGCGTGGTGGTGTTCCCGTACACACCGGGCGCCACCCAGATCACCGCGCCGGGCCGCCAGCTCTGCAAGTTCAGACCCAATGGCCACTGGACCCGCAGCCTGCTCGCCAGCCCGGACGGCCGCAAGCTGTACGCCGGCGTGGGGTCGCTCAGCAACATCGGCGATATGGGGCTGCCGGTGGAGCAGGGCCGCGCCTGCATCTATGAGCTGGACCTGGACAGTGGCGCCACCCGCATCTTTGCCGGCGGCCTGCGCAACCCGGTGGGCTTGGCCTGGGAGCCCACCACCGGCGCGCTGTGGACGGTGGTCAACGAGCGCGACGGTCTGGGCGACGAAACCCCGCCCGACTACCTGACCAGCGTGCGGGACGGCGGCTTCTACGGCTGGCCCTACTGCTACTGGGGCCGCACCGTGGACGACCGCGTGCCGCAGGACCCGGCGCTGGTGGCGACCGCCATCACGCCCGACTATGCGCTGGGCGGGCACACCGCGTCGCTGGGCCTGTGCTGGATGCCGGCCGGCACCTTCCCCGGCTGGCCCGAGGGCATGGCCATCGGCCAGCATGGCAGCTGGAACCGCAGCATCCTCAGCGGCTACAAGCTGGTCTTCGTGCCGTTTGCCCGCGGCAAGCCGTCGGGCCCGCCGCGCGACATCCTGGGCGGCTTTCTGGCGCCGGACGAGTCGGTGTCCTACGGCCGGCCGGTCGGCGTGGTGCTGGCGCCGGGCGGTGGCCTGCTGATGGCCGACGATGTGGGCGATGTGGTCTGGCGGGTGGTGGCTGCAGATTGAGCCGACCCGCCCGGTAGCCGATCAGCCCGGCCCTGCCACCGCCGCCAGGCTGAACCGCGACACCACTTGCCCCGGCACCGTCGGCAGGTCGCCGCCGCCCACCCACAGCCAGCGCACCGGGTGCCGGAAGCTGGGGTGTCGCTGCCACAGCGCGGTCAGGGCCAGGCGCAGGGCGGCGTGGTCGGCGGCGTCGGCCAGCACCAGGGTGGCGCGGCGCGGCATCCAGCCGGTCTGCAGGCGGCGCAGCGCGGCCGGCGCGCTCAGTGCCCAGCCGGCGTCCCAGGGGTCGGTGGGCTGGCGCGCGCGCCAGGGGCGGGCATCGTTGAGCTTGACCTGCAGGCGCCAGGCCAGGCCCTGGCCCCGGGTGGACATGGCGTCGAGCCGGATGCCACCGTCCATCTGCCTGGCAAACGCGTCGGCCCAGGCCCCCAGCGCCTGCGGGTCGGCGCCGCTGGCGCCGCGCAGTGCGCCCACCAGCATGCGCTGGCGCAGACGGGGCATGGTGCCCTGCAGGCACCAGGTGTGGAGCGCCTGCGCTGCCTGGGCCTGGTTGCGCAGTTTGGCCTGTTCCCGGCTGGCCGGCGCCGGCGGTTGCAGGGCCAGGCTGTCAAAGCCAGCCCGCAGGCCCGCCAGGTAGTCGCCCACGCTCAAGCGGGCGACTCGCCTGTCGGCTGCACCGCGGTCTGGCGCGCCGGCAGCGCGCCCAGCACGTCGGCAGTGTGCTGGCCCAGCGTGGGTGCCGGGTGGCGGATGCTGCCGGGTGTGGCGCTCAACTTGGGCACGATGCCGGGCACGGCAAAGGCCAGGCCGTCGGGTGTGGTGGCCGTCTCGATCATGCCGCGGGCCAGGAAGTGCGGGTCGCTGGCGATGTCGGCCACGGTGTAGATGCGCCCGGCCGGCACGCTGGCGGCCTGCATCACCGCCACCACGTCGGCCACCGGGCGCTGCACCGTCCAGGCGGTGATGGCGGCGTCCAGCTCGTCCACCCGGGCGGCGCGCCCGGCATTGTCGGCCAGGCCGGGGTCAGCGCCCAGGTCGTCGCGGCCGATGGCGGCCATCAGGCGCTTGAAGATGCTGTCGCCGTTGCCGCCGATCACCACCTGGCCGTCGGCGCAGCGGTAGGCGTTGCTGGGCGCAATGCCCGGCAGCGCGCTGCCAGCGGGCTGGCGCACGGTGCCGAAGGCGCTGAATTCGGGCAGCAGGCTTTCCATGCAGTTGAAGACCGATTCATACAGCGCCACGTCCACCACCTGGCCGCGGCCTTTCGGTGCATCGGCACTGATGCTGCGGCTGCGCGCCTGCAGCGCCAGCAGCACGCCGATCACGCCGTGCAGCGCGGCCAGGGTGTCGCCCAGGCTGACGCCGGCGCGCACCGGCGGGCGGCCGGGCTCGCCCATCAGGTGGCGCAGGCCGCCCATGGCCTCGGCCACCACCGCAAAGCCGGGCAGGTCGCGGTAGGGCCCCGTCTGGCCATAGCCGCTGATGCGCAGCATGACC